>JAQTMP010000011.1 GCA_028714275.1 Candidatus Paceibacterota bacterium | reverse complement strand
GTCGGGAGATTTATAGACCAAGGAAAGGGCGTAGTTAAAAAAGAGGTTCAGGACGATCACAATACTGATAATGAGAGCGGTTTTTAAAAATCTTGATTTTTTTTGGGTTTCCATATACAGACAATACTTATGAATAGTGGCCGCATTATACAATAAAATACAAGTATGAGGAAATTCCTAGATCTTAAACTCTATCACATCTCCATCCTTAACAATATAATCCTTGCCCTCTGTCCTAACGAGACCTTTTTCACGCGCGGCACCGTAGGAGCCAGCATCTAAGAGGTCCTTCCAAAAAACAACTTCCGCTCGGATAAACTTATCCTTAAAATCAGTATGAATAGCTGTACCTGCCAGCGGAGCAGCCCAGCCACGTTGAATAGTCCAGGCACGGGTTTCCTGCACGCCTGTTGTAAAGTAGGTGGAAAGATTGAGGATTTCGTAACCTTTTTTTATCAGCAAATCAATGCCATCATCTTTTCCTCCAAGCTCTCCTCTAAACATTTCCTTTTCCTCCCCCACTAAGTCTTTTAGATCCTCTTCAATCTTTGCATCCACTACTACATACTCGGCATCAAGGCCTCTAATATAGTCAAGCAATTTTTCGAACCGTCCATCCTTGATTTCGTCGAGATTGGTACCGCCAGCTTTTTTATTTAGGACATAGAGGATTGGCTTGATTGTAAGGAGATTGAGGGCTTTGGAAATTATTTTTTCTTCATCAGTCATTGCGACACTCCGCGCCAGTTTATTGGCTTTTAGGGCCGTTTCGATTTTGACTAAAAGAGCCTGCTCTTTGATTGCCGCTTTTTCCCCTTTCTTAATTTCCTTCTGAATAGTTCCAAGCCTCTTTGTCACAGTCTGCATATCTGCGACCATGAGTTCGTAGTTGATAATCTCGATATCAAAAATAGGGTCAATTTTATTGTTGACGTGAATGATATTGCTGTCCTCAAAAATACGCACCACTTCAGCAATAGCATCTGTTTCTCGGATATTGGCCAGGAATTTATTGCCCAAACCTTCTCCTTCCGAGGCCCCTTTGACCAGTCCAGCAATGTCCACAAATTCAACCACTGCAGGGACGGTTTTAAGTGTTTGGGAAAAGGCGGAAAGCTGCCAAAGCCTTTCGTCCGGCACAGTGACTACTCCGACTGATGGGTCGATCGTGGCAAAAGGATAATTGGCGGCAAGCACGCTTTTTTTGGTCAGGGCATTAAAAAGCGTCGACTTGCCGACGTTTGGGAGACCTACGATGCCTATAGACAGTGACATAGGAGACCATCATAGCCGAAAGATAGATTTTTCACAAACTATTTACCCTTTCTTCCCATTCTCTCCAGCTTGCGAATGATTCTTTTTTTATGGTTATCCGACAAAAATTTTAAGGGTCCTATGCGAGTGATTTGCACTGGAGAAATACCGGAAAATTTTAGAGTGGCCCGCACAAGCTCGCGAGTGGAGTCTCCAAAGAGGATCCGTGAGATGACAGGAATGGAGTCCATCGTGGTCACCACTCTGGCATCTCGGCCTCCAAGAAGCTTGGTCCAGCCCAGGTTGTACTTTTTAAATCGATAAGCAAATCTTGGCAGCCACACGCGATCAATCATTCCCTTCATAATGGCTGGCATGGAAGACCACCACATCGGGTAGATAAAAACCAAGTGCTCAGCCCATAAAATATCTTCCTGTACTTTGACAAGATCTGGTTCGAGAACCTGTATTTCCTTGTAGCCTTTATGTAAAATTGGGTCAAATTTTAAATCACCGATATTGGTGCGTCTAACATCATGACCCGCAGCTCGTGCTCCACGTTCATAAGCATCAGCCAAAGCGCCGTTGAATGTTTCTTTGTCTTCATGTCCAAGTAGAATATATATTTTTTTCATGTTTGATACTACGCTCATCAGCTATGGTTATTTCACTGCTATTTCTTTTAGTAAAGTTTCGTTTTCTCGCATCACCTCCATAGTCGCATCCATCTGACTTTTACCGGATTGCATCTTCTGGTGAATTTTTTCAGCCAAATTTTTAAAAAAATCTGGATTTTTTTCGATCAGGTTAAAAAGCCGATCCTGTTCAGCCTGAGGAACACCCTTCAACTGGCTAGCTAGCATTTTTTTCAATAAAAAGTTTTTAAACATACGTGCGATTATACCAAAGGTAATTCGAAAGAAAATGTTGACCCTTTGCCCTCACCTTCAGACTGGGCCTTGATTTTGCCACCATGTTTTTCCACGATAGTTTTGGCCATGTAAAGACCGATACCCATCCCTTCGGTATCAGCTCTGCGAGCATTGGGGGCACGATAAAATTTCGAAAATAAGAGTGAGATTTGCTCTGGAGAAATACCAATGCCGCTATCTTTAACCGCAAAACGCACAGTCCTGCCCCCCTCACCTCGATCGAGAGACATGCCTATCTGACCATTTGCTGGTGTGTAAATCAAAGCATTTTCAAATAAAATCTGGATAACAAATTGGAGGCGGGTTCTGTCAAACATGATCAGCGGCAGGCTTGGGTCAACATGTACATTTACTCTCAAATTTTTCTTAGCGATTTGGACCTGGTGAGACTGATACACTTCCTGAACTATTTCTCCCAACTGACCCTTAGTAAAGCGGTACAAATAGTCGCTATTGTTGTCACGAGCGACATCAATCACCACATTTGTCAGCTCAAAGAGGCGCATACTGGCATACTGGATCTGATCCACCATGTTGTTGCGCTCAGCGAGAGAGTCTGCTGCTCGCAAATCCTCGGACAACCAACGAATATGGGTCAGAGGGGTGCGAAATTTATGAGTGATATTATTAATAAATTCGTACTTTAAAACATCCACATCTCGAATACGCGTCCACACAAGATGACCAATAGCGACAGCAATCAAGCCGCTCAGGAAAGGGATGAACCAGAAAGGAAAACCTGCAAATGTTTCTACCAGGTAATTACTCAGTACATTTAGCCCTACGATAACGACACCGATCAAAACAGTAAGGCCAGAAAAGACCAGGGCATTCTTTGCCACAATATGAATATCCATCAGGTCATATTTCAGAATACCGTAAGCTAAAGGCACATTGTAAAAAACAAGAAAGGCGGACCAAATGGGATCTGCCTGAATATTGTATTCCAGTAAAAATGAAATGGAGCCGACTGTATAGCCAAAAAAGAAGGCCCCGATATAATATTTGAGACGGTTGCGTTCTACAGCATTGGAAACTTTGTATTGTTTGAACAAAAGTGACATGAAGTAGATAAACACTACAAAAAAGAAAAGGATAAAAAGCCAGTAAAACCTACCGGGCTGGTAGTAATTTGCAAAATACATTTTTGGAACTGAAGGTAGATTGAACCTAGAGGTGTCCGTCAGAAAAAAAATAAACAAGGCTGACGCAGATCCAAACAACAAAACAAGCTGACGCTTATAATCTTTTAGTTTTCCAACCACACAAAAAACCCAAGCGGTATTGAAACAAAGGGTCAAAATATTGACCATTGTAAAAAGCAATACCCTATGTGAAAGAATAGGATCTGAAATAGTTACCCCAACGGTATAGGCTACCGCAAATATGCTGTAGCACAGCGTTGTGAGAAAATAAAAAATGTTTAATCCTTTGCGAGGATTGTTGATGAGTACAGCCAAACCTAGTCCGAGGCTAATGACGATTGAACTACTGTAAAATATAGTATGGACAAGGAGCTCAGACATAAAAATATGAGCTTATTCTACTATTAAAAATAGTTCCGCTCAAGTGGACAACTTAATTGACCTATAGAGTTAGTTGGCAACTGTCACTGTGCTCGATGCTACATCAATCGTAGACGTTGCCGCTGTGCTAGAAGATACTTCAGTATTTATATCTAAGGTGCTTGTGGCTGTAGTACTTCCCGAACCGGAGGAACTACCGGTACTGTCCGTACTCGTGCCTGCAAGTGAGCTAAAATTGAGAGTCGTCGTGGAAGTAGCGCTAGAGTCCGGACTTATATTTATTGCATTTTTCACATCAGATGATGAATTGGTTTCCAAATCAATCAAACTCCTAGCGTCGCTTATCATCTGGAGGCCCTGGCCCAAATCACCTATTAATTCTGTTCTCGTCTTAAAATCAAGACTACTTGTAGCCGCAAGAACAGTAGAGACATGAGAAATAATATCCAGACTATTTTTTCTATTTGTTGAGACCGTCGAGATAGTAGTAGTCCCAAGCAGCCCAACAGAGGCATTATAACTTGCATCAAGCTGAGAAATTTTATTTTCCAAAGAGGCAATTTTTGCAGAAATGCTGGTCTTGCCGGTGGCATCATCACTGGTGCTGCTAGCTACTATCTGAGCCCTAATAACATCTTTGACCTCAGTTGTGCTAGCTATTTCGGTTTTTAGATTGCCAATCAATGCGGCAATGTGCTTGATCTGCTGTGGACCCTTTTTGCTTGAGATTTTAGACAAAACAATCTCATGCGTCTTGAGGGAGGATGAAAAAGAGGTGGCAAGGTCCTCAGCCTCGGTCGCTTGATTGTCCGAAGAGAGAGCCGTCACGCTGGCTTTGACTTGAGCCGCCTTTTCATTGAAAGCTTGCTGGAGCTGCTCCCGAGTACTATCGTCCAATCTGCCTTCAATAGAAAGCTGGGTGGCTTCATCCAAGCGACGCTCAGCTGTTGTAACAGCCCAGGAAGCCTTGGACAAAGGTGTCAGACTGACAAGGCCAACCACTTGCTCGTTGACATTTATCTTTACAGGATACAAGACGTCTCCTGGCAGAGAACCTTCGGCCGCAAAAGAGGTCCCTGCAGTTAAAAAGAGGATAGCAATCACCAAAGCGAAGGGCACCGCTCGTTTGCGAGAGAAGGAATAAACTGAAGCGGACATGCGGGCTGTGATTTCGAAGAAAGTGTAGAAAGGAGAAGCCACCGGATGCTTAGGAGCATGCTTAGCCATGGTCCGCTCTATTTGCGAACGCATAAAAACCCTCTCATTTGGAGTGAGTTTGTCTTGTTTCAAAATATTTAGACTGTTTTTAATTTTCGGATTCATTTTTTTGGTTCTTTTTTTCTGGATTTCCAGGCTTCCTACCAACATTGCTGTATATATCCTTTAGCTCCTTTAACGCTCGATGCAGTCGGACCGATACGGTGTTCTCTTTTTCCTCGATTATTTTTGCAATTTCCTTTATTGAAAGTTCCTCAACATACCTCAGCAAAATAACCTCCTTGTGTCGTGGATCCATAGTATCCAAAATCTTTATGGCTATGGCCCCATCAAGACGATCGGTAGGATCTGACTCATTTTCAAAGACAGGATCAAAGCCCTGCTCCGTCAGATCATTGAGTGAAGACATGGTATGTCGACGGTAATGATCCACGATCATGTTGTTGGCAGTCCGGTACAAAAAAGCTCGCATGTTGTCTATCTCTCCGCCTCGGATGAGATACTCCCACGTCCTGACAAATGCGTCTTGAGTAATGTCTTTTGCGACTTCCCTATCTGATGTCTTGTGATAGCAAAATCGAAAAAGAGGATCGGCGTATTGCTCGTAGTAGACAAGGAACTGGCTATGCGAAGGTTTTAAATGTCGCTTTTTCATAGATTATGACGCTTTCAGGCTGTTTTTATTACGCGACACGGGTATAATAAGGTATAATAGAGTCTGTAAGATCAATTATATCCTAGAATGAAAAAGTCAGCACCTAAAAAAACCCTTGGTATCAGCTTGCTCTTGATGGGCTTGATTATTGCCGGGGTGGTCTTTTTTACCTCTACTGACCTCGGACAGCGACTAGCCATCATGGGCATTGATATGATTGGATACACTCAAAACCTGGCGGATCCATATTATCGGTATATTCGTATTCCCGAAGGTTGGCGCAAGGAGCAAATTGCCGATGCCTATAGCCAGGTCCTAGCCTGGAATGATACTCAAAAGCAGGCCTTTCTTAGTGCCTACCAAACAGACAAAGCTCCAAGCGCTGATGGGTACTATTTTCCGACCACGTACCTTGTGCCAGCAGATGCGAGCGGAAAAGACGTCAGTAAAATCATGATCAATCAATTTAACCAGAAAGTCGGGCCGGTGATCAGTAGCACGAGCACGGTAGGTAGCGCTGCTAATAAGAATCTTAGGAAAAAAGTAAACCTAGATACTGCAATTAAAATTGCCTCTATTATCCAACGAGAAGCAGCTGGAAAAAGCGATATGCGCCTAATTTCTGGCATTATTTGGAATAGACTTTTTAAAGGTATGGCCCTGGACATTGATGCCACCCTTCAGTACGCTGCGGGAAATGAACAAGACGGATGGTGGCCTCCAGTCAGTGCCGATGACAAAAGCATAGATTCGCCCTATAACACCTATAAAAACAAAGGCCTGCCCCCTACCCCTATTGCCAACCCTGGCCTTGCTGCTATCGAAGCAGCCTTTAACCCTTTGACGACCGACTGTTTATTTTATCTGCACGACAATAACCGAAATATTCACTGTTCAGCAGACTATAAAGGCCAGCAGCAGAATGTCGTGACCTATTTGAAATAAAGGCTAAAGTCTGGTAGAACTGTTAGTAGAAAAAATAACTATGCTCATTGATAGAGAAAGACTACTACACAGTAGCTTCAATTTTGACTTGGCATTTTCGTGCCCTCACTGCGACAAAGTAGTTTCGGAGGGATCCACGGTCATTCTCAGGATTCGCCTGGAAAAAACCAAGAACAAAATTGTCGGGTTTGTGGCCGAGGATGATTTGGTATGCTGCGATGAAAGAATCGTCGTACCGAAACTTTTTCCAAACCAAGAGGAGGCGCGGAAATATCTCTCGGACATGTTCTCGGCAAAGCCAATGCCAAAACTAATGGTAGTCCCCGCGAGGCCGTACCTGGATGATGCGCTAGAGATGGGGCATTATTCGCTGGAGGAAATGCAGCTGGTGGTGGACCATCACATGGTGGCAAAAGGAAACATCGGGGGGATCTTCTCCAGAAATTAGAAGGTATTGGAAAACAATCAAAAAGCCCCGCTTGCAGCAAGCGGGGCTTTTATATTTACTATCACTATCTAATACCCGTATCGCAATATATCGTGGTGCTGGAGTATTGATTATCAACAACCCTGATTGTGCCGCTGCTAGCGCAACGAGGCAGACCCGTGGATGCAGACTGAATGACATACGCTCCCGCTGACAAGCTGACACTAAACGTGCCGTCGGTCTTGGAACTGAATTGCTTGATGACCTGCGAACCATCGGCCGCAGTGACAACGAGGGTCGTTGCATACAATTTATCGGCACATTGCGGATCAGGCGGATTGCGCATGACGGGACAAGTCGGACCGAGAAGCACCGTACCTGTGATACCACTATTTTGTTTCTGATTAATAGGAATAAATTTGAATGTTTGAGCGATCTGATCTATCACATTGTCCAGATTAAAAGCCTGGCGTAAATTATCACACTCGGTTTTTTGGGGTTCGCTGTAATTTCCACATTGCACATAACGAACAGTGAAAGTAAAGATGACGGTTTTGTCATTCTTGGGAAAGGCGTAGGCGTATTGAATGTATATACTACCGGCTGCTCCTTCGCTCTCTCTGGTAACACAGTAAGTCCGGCCATTGACAGTACTCATCAGCGTCTGTCCAGCCCGGGCAGTTTCTGACCCGGCTTCAGTACAGGTAAAGGGCTGGTTTAAAATTTGCACCTTTGGCGGCCAATCGATGGCGTCCATGTATTTGACTACGGGATTTTCAGGATACTGAAATGAAATACCCAGGCTATTATCAGTAAATGTTTTTAAAGACTGTTCTGTACTCGTGCCGGCATTTGGACACATCGTAAATTCGCAGTTGGGTCCGGTACGTCCGACATATGAGCCGTCTGGACAAAGCTTGGCTTCTTGAGTGCAATAGACGGGGGCCAGCCCACTTTGGTTGGGCAATTTAAAGCCTAGCAACACAAGACTGCCGCCGAGTAGAAAAAGGACGATGATTATAAGTAAAATTTTTTGGCCTGTTTGCATACAGGTATTATAGTACAAAAAACTGACCCGCGGGTCAGTTTTTTGTTTTGTTGTGGACGCGAGAGGATTCGAACCCCCCACCCCCTCAGTGCAAATGAGGTGCTCTACCAAATGAGCTACGCGCCCGTCTTTGACCGTCTTTTTATGCCTTACAAGTATAACCTACTTTTGAAATCGTGCAAGAGTAAGCAAATGATGGATATAATCAGAAATCTTGATGCCTGCCGCTTCCAGAGCCCTTGGCAAAGGTGAGTGTCTGGTGAGAGGCGGATTGGTATCAATTTCCAAAAGAAAAACCCCCCGACGCGGAGAAACGATAAAATCAAAAGTTGCGGCATGCCTTAAACCCAAATGCTGACGTAGGGACTTGACCGTCTCAACAATCAAGTCTTTGGAAGATTGGTCAAGACGGGCTGGTGTAAAAAATTCCGTTCGGTTTTTTCCAATTTCTACAGGCATGATTGGATAAACCTTTTCGTTTCTAAATTTGTCCACAAAGCCTGACACTACTTCAGCCCCGGCAATATATTCTTCAGCCATGATGGTAGATGAATATTGGTAGGCCGTATGCAAAGCAGTCAATAATTCATCAAAAGATCTCACCAAAGTGACCCCATAAGAAGAGCCAGACGAGACGGGCTTGATAATCATGGGCATGGAAAAAGAATGGAAGAGGGCTAAAGAAATGTCATCAATCTCTGGGGTAGAGGAAATATTAAAAATTTCATATCGTGGGGTCTTGATGCCTAGATTTTCCAGCTGTTTTTTTAAATGATGCTTGTGATGTGTCAAAGATGAAGCTAGAGCGGTCGAACCAGTGAAGGGCATGCTCAGGTTTTGCAAAATAGTCTGGACTGTTCCATCTTCACCATAAGATCCATGCAAAGCATTAAAAATAATATCTACTTTATCTCTAATTTCTGAAGGCTGAATTGGAATGCCTCCAATATGCCAGACTCCTTTACGGTCCACAAAAATATCTACCACCTGATAGAGGTGAGCTGGTGCAAGCTGGCGAATGACGCCTCCATTTTCCATGGAGAGCTCATACTCATCAGATGGTCCTCCGCGGAGAATACCTAAGCGAGTCAGTGACATCCCTACAGTATATCAAATAAAACAAAATATTAAATAAAAAAATAACCGCGAGCTTTCAATGTAAAGCATCGAGCGGTTATATGGGCGCATATTGGAGCGTAAAGAACGTTTGAATTTTGAATGAATTTTATGGGACCGGAGTCCCGCAGAGCGACAGCACACGTGTCGCAATCAGTAGCAAATCAGGGGTGAAGTTCGACCCGGCGTCTCAAGGACGTCGCATCACTTGATATGACATCCTGACCACACGGTTCGTCCTAAGGTATAGGCTCTTAGCACTCAAACCTCTCTTTTGGTTTCTTCTCTACCAAATAAAGAGTGAGTTAGTCCTGCCTATACCTTCTTTTTTCGCGGCAAGATAACGCATACCATATGTTACATTGCTGTCGCTCTGCCCCAGCCATTTTTAAAATTCATTCAAAATTCAACTGCTAGGAGTATAGCATATTTGAGTATATTGTCAAGCGTTCCTAAGTACTTAGAAACCCTTTCTTCCTCAGTTTTTTATGCCGGTTGAGTGCAAAACGGTGAGCTTCGGCGTTGGCCAGGACAATCTGCTTGGCATATTTTTGAATGATAGTCGCATTGCCTAGAAGCCTGTCTGCTTTGTGGGAAGCATTCTTGATCACAGCTACCACTGGCACTGCCGAGCTGCCAGAAAAAAGTTTTTCAGCGGCTGTGTATTGGGGTTGAGCACCATCCACCACTACTAAGGCCGGCCTAGGCCACTCCAAATGTTTGAGCCTGCGTGAAATAATTTCTTTTAAAGCGGAAATGTCATCAATCCCCTTCTGTTCGCGGATATGAAAAAGTCTGTATTGGTTCTTATCGGGATGGCCATCTGACAGGACCGTCATGACCCCGACCATGGCTTTGCCTGAAAGATGAGCCACGTCATAGGCTTCAACCCGATGCGGTGCACCGCGCCGATCTGCATTGGGCCCTGAAATATCTCCCAGATATTCCTGCTTAATGAGAGAAACGTCCTGGATATGGGTCAAGGCGTAGATCTTTTTCTTTAAAATAGCAGCTTGCTCGAAATGCTCCTCCTTGGCTGCCAGTGACATCTCCTTTTCGAGGGATTTTATGAGACTGGATATTTTGCCTTTGAAGATCAGCTCCAGATATTTTACAGTCCGATTGTATTCCTTGGCTAAAACCTCGCCGGTACAGGTACCGGGACACAGGCCAATGGATCGATTGAAGCAGGGGCGCGGAGTCTTACCTTTTTTTAACTGCTGCTCCGCAGTGACGCATTTTTCGTCACGATACGGAAAAATTTTACGGATTATTTTTAGGGCTTCCTTGAGTGAGCCGCTGTGAGGGTATGGACCAAAAACCGCTTTAGTCGGTCCGAAGCTGGCTAAATCTTTTTTTCGGACCAATAAAATCCGTGGAAATTTTTCTTGAGTAATGACAATACAGAAATAGCTTTTATCGTCTTTTTCTTTGGTGTTATAGACTGGCCTAAATGTTCTGATCAAATCTGCTTCAAGCATCAAAGCTTCGAGGACTGAATCTGTTTTTCTAAAATCAATGGAGACCGCTTCCTTGACCATCTTTTCAATCAGCGGACTGCGAATAGCAGCAATCTCATCTGCGAAATAACTCCGGACTCTGTCGCGCAATGAAGTAGCCTTGCCTATATATAGAATCTTTTTGCGAAGGCCAAGGAAAAAATAGACTCCGGGTGAATCTGGTAATTTTTTGATTTTTTCTTTAAGACTTGCCATAGGTTTTTTTAGCTACTTTCTGAGTACCCGCTTTAGATACTTGCCGGTATGACTTTTAGGATTGGCGGCCACATCCTCCGGAGTGCCTTTAGCTACGATATTTCCCCCACCAACTCCCCCTTCTGGGCCAATATCAATAACGTAGTCAGAAGACTTGATCAGATCCATATTGTGCTCGATGACCATGACAGTATTACCTTTGTCCACCAGTTTCTGAAGAATCTCAATAAGCTTGCGTACATCTTCATAATGTAGACCGATGGTCGGTTCGTCCAAAAGATAGATTGTTTTTTGAATATGGGGTTTGTAAAGCTCTGAAGAGATTTTGACGCGTTGAGCCTCCCCGCCAGAAAGTGTAGTGGCGCTTTGCCCAAGCTCTAGATAGCCGAGACCCACCTCATTGAGTGTATGCAGACGGTCATAGATAGCCGGAATGTCTTCAAAAAAGGCTAGGGCTTCCTCAACCGTCATACAAAGCACCTCAAAAATATTTTTCTTTTTATATTTTATGTCCAAAGTTTCCTTCATAAAGCGTTTGCCCTGACAAACATCGCAGGTCACATAAACGGTCGGCAAAAAATGCATCTCAACTTCAATCATCCCATTGCCTTGGCAGTTCTCGCAGCGCCCGCCTTTGACATTAAAGGAAAAACGATTGGCTTTCCAGCCGCGCGCCTTGGCCTCGATAGTCTCGGCAAACATGTCGCGGATAAAAGTGAAGGCTCCGGTGTAAGTGGCAGGATTGGAGCGCGGCGTCCGACCAATTGGACTTTGATCTATGAGAATGGTGCGACTAACATACTCCGTGCCAGTGATAGAAGCACAATTGTAGATTTCAGCAGAGCGGTATTTACGCTCGAGACGTGCCTGGAGATTTTTATGAATGATTTCATATACAAAGGAGGACTTGCCCGAGCCAGAAACGCCGGTGACGCAGACGAGTTTGCCGAGCGGCACATCAATATTCATATTTTTGATATTAAAAATATGGCCTCCTTTTATGGACAGCTTGCCCCTATCTGCATCGCGTCGCTTGTCTGGAATAGCAATTTTTTTTTCTCCCCGCAAATATGAAAGCGTAAGGGAGTCTGAAGTATTTTTTTTAGCTGTCAGAAGGGTGTCGAGATAATCTGAAACAACTACGTGCCCGCCATGCACCCCTGCCCCTGGTCCAATATCGACAATGTAATCAGAAGCAAAAATAGTGTCTTCATCGTGTTCGACAACAATAATAGTGTTGCCTGCATCGCGCAGACTGAGAAGGGTTTGAATCAGTCTATCATTATCTTTTTGATGGAGACCGATAGTCGGCTCGTCGAGCACATAAAGAGCTCCCACGAGACCAGAGCCGAGCTGAGAAGCAAGACGGATGCGTTGAGCCTCCCCGCCCGAAAGAGTGTTGGCTCGACGGTTGAGAGAAAGATAGTCAATCCCGACATCATTCATAAACTCGAGACGAGCCTGAATTTCCTTGATCACTACTTTGGAAATTTCTTTTTCAGTTGGGCTGAGTTTGAGGTTGGTAAAAAAATCAGCCGCATCGGCAATAGACATAGCCGTGAGGTCGACAATGTTCACTTTATTCTTTTCACCCTCTCCATTCATAAGAAAGACATGTAGAGCCTCCGGACGAAGACGAGCCCCTTTGCAGACTAGGCAAGGTTCGGTTCCAAAGAAAAAACGGCTACCCAGACCGTTACATTCAGGACAGGCGCCATAAGGTGAATTGAAAGAAAAAAGCCGTGGCTCTATTTCCGGATAAGAAAACCCATCATATGGACACATAAATTTTGAGGAAATAAGATGGCTTTCTTTAGGGGTCACTATGCGTAAAAGCCCATCGCTTTCGGTGAGCGCTCGTTCGATTGACTCACTGAGACGTTCTTTGAAAGCCCCCGTGTTGGTTTTGAGCTCGGAGAAATAAAATTCATCCACCAGCACATCGATACTGTGCTTCTTATTTTTATCTAGAATAATCTGCTCGCGAAGTTTTTTAGATTGACCATCGATCAGCACCTGCTCAAAGCCTTTGCCAAGCAGATCATAAAGCATCTGGTAATATTCCCCTTTTCTTCCGACGACAAGCGGTGCATAGACGCCAAATTTTAAGTCGTTGTAGGCTACGCCAAGCACCTTTTTTTCTTTACCTGAAACATCAATGGCATTGACTGTATGAAAAATTGAATCAAGGATTTCCTCTTTTGAGAGGCGTTTGATCTCGCGACCACACTCCAGACAGTGGGGTTTACCAATACGAGCGTAGAGAATACGCAAATAGTCATAAATCTCAGTGATGGTGGCTACTGTTGAGCGAGGATTGTTTGAGCGGGATTTTTGGTCTATCGAAATGGCCGGTGAAAGGCCAATGATTTCATCCACGTCCGGCTTCTGCATCTGGCGGAGAAATTGACGAGCATAAGAAGAAAGCGACTCCACATAACGGCGTTGACCCTCAGCAAAGATGGTATCAAAAGCTAGAGAAGATTTTCCGGAACCCGAAAGACCGGTGATGGCAATCATTTTATTGCGCGGCATTTCGACGGTGATATTTTTCAAATTGTGAGTGCGAGCACCTTTGACCACAATCATTTCATCCCCGCGTTCATTTTCATGAGTTTTTTTATAGCTTTTAGTCTTCATATTTTTCCTATATTTTATATGCCACGATACACCCCAGGCTTGCTCCTATGGGTGTATCTCAAATTTTGATAAGTAAACTATAAGGGTAAAGTGAGGAAAAGACTAGTTGACAAAATCTATAAAGTATTCTAATGTCACATCAGAAATCGGTGACTCCTTGAGTCAACCGATTGCAGCTAAACAACTAAATAGAAAAATAAGCTAGTGAAAAAAGCATTGTTTGCAGTTATTGTCGTTCTCAGTCAACTCCTCACCATGGCCGATCAAAATCCCGCGCAAGTCGCGGCGCCGGCCTTCACCCTCAGAATACCTCGGTAAACCTGGCATTGTGTTCTACAGGGGTCCAGTGCAGACCAATGAGATCACCATCGCCTACCGCGACTGGTATGTCGATGCTTGGCAGTCAATAGGCCTCGGTAACAATAAACGACTGGGAAATTCTGGAGACGAAGTTGACCTCGGCCTCGGATGGAGCCACAGCTACGACTACGTCAAACTCAGTGTCCAGATGAGCTACTTCATCCTTAGCCAGTTCAGAACAGCGGCAGATGACCGTCCAGTATTTGACGTCAGGGCTGATTTCCTGAAAGTCCCGGTCGTTCAGCCGTATGTTGCTGCTCGCTGGATGGGCCGCTTCACGCAAACCGTAAAGGAAGGAGGTTGGTTTTACTGGCTTGGCGCTCGACGTGTACAACCTTTGGGTTTTTCGATCATTAAAGGCTCTGGGCAAGTCAAGTTCAATCTCGATGCCTCCATTGTGTTTTCGGACGGCGCGCTTGAAAGAACAGGGGGGCTCGTGTATGGGAGAATGTGCGGAACACTCGACATTCCTCTGTCAAAAAACCTGTCACTGATGCCTTCCATTATCTGGCAGATACCGAGTAGCACGCAACGCGGTACCAGTATCAGTAAGTGCTACGACAGCCACCAAGAGATTGCCTACTCCCTGGGTATGCAATTGAAATTCTAAATCGAATAAAAAACAAAAACCGCCCGGAGCGATCTGGGCGGTTTTATATTTTTTGAAATTATGAAAGATGCTTTGAAACTAGCTTTGTCATTTCAAACATATTGACCATAGCCTTGCCGCCAAAGACCTTTTTAAGATTTTCATCAGCGTTGATATTGCGCTTGTTTTTTGGGTCCTGAAGATTATTTTTTTTGATGTAAACCCAGAGAGCCTTAACAACCTCTGATCGAGGCATCGGACCCTTACCCACTACAGCAGCTAAGTCAGCACTGATGTTCATAGGCTTCATGAAAGCAGAATTGGTCTTTTTTTCCATTTTTTTAAAAGTTAATTAATATTATGCGAACGGCCACATTATACCACTTTGGGTAGAAAAAACCAGCGCCGTATGAGGTACGCTGGTTTTGGTTGAGGTCACTTTGGGTTGGTGCTCAGATCGAGCGATGAATGAGCTCGGTCGCCGTCACCCCAAGAAATCCTTTGATCTCAAAAAAAACTTCTTCCGGATCCCTGTTGGTGTTGTCCACCCGCAGAAAAGCCGTAGCAAATTTTTCGAGTGACGGAATGATCGGCTCCGTCTCAAGCTTAAACTGATCTATCCTTTTCAGAAGTGCCCCAGCGTCATCCCTGCCCTCAGCAATGTCGCGAGCTTTTGCTCTGTTATAAGCTACTTCCTCGTCGGCATGAATGTGAATGGCACAAACTGCGTAGCCGTGTAAATCCACAAACTCCTTGAGTAGGGCTTCTTGACCACCGTTTCGAGGAGCTCCGTCAAGAGCCACAAAAACAGGAAAGCCATTGTCTTGGATTTCCGACTCGATGATATTGTTGATGATCTCATCAGGTACAAATTTTCCTTGACGCATCAATTTTCTGGCCGGATGCTCCTCCGGCAGCTGCTTCAGCTTTGCCGACACCTCGATGTCGTGAAAGCCGATTTGAGCCAGGTAACGCCGCTGTGTTCCTTTGCCTGCACCTTGGATTCCAATAAAGACGACAAGTAGCCCGCGATTGCCCAGCTTCCGAAGCAGTTCTCCCATGAGGGCAAACCACTCCTTTGGACAAAAGTTCTCATTCATCTGCCGCAGTCTGACTTCATCAGCCGGCGACAAAGAGGCTGAAGATTCTCTGATTGTTTTAACTTCCATCACTATACCCTCCCTTTATTTTGATTTTTTGTTTATGCTTTGTTCAGGGCTGATTTTTAATCAGCAGTCTCCGCACTTTTTAGCATATAAAAAAATATAAATCAACTATTTATATTTTTCTTTTCCTTGGCAATTTTTTTATCTGTCTTTTCGAGTTGGTCATTCAAAGCTTTGATCTCGTCTCGTAGAATAGCTGCTGTCTCAAAATCCAGCTCTTGGACAGCCACCTCCATTTGACTTCGCTTTTCTTTTATTAATTTTTTAGGATCATCCTTGAAAGCCGCATTGTCGAGAGCGAGCAAACGGGCAATGGTTTTCTGATGTTCGCTTTGAATCTGCTCCGTAATGTCATTGATTTTTTTAGCAATTGTTTTCGGAGTGATGTTGTGTTTGGTGTTGTAGGCAATCTGCAACTCACGACGACGATTTGTTTCTCCGATGGCTCTTTCCATTGAACCGGTCATCACATCTGCGTAGAGAATGACTCGGCCCTCGACGTTGCGGGCGGCACGTCCGATGGTCTGGATCAGGGCCGATTCCGAACGCAGAAAACCCTCTTTGTCAGCATCAAGAATACCAATCAAGGCTACCTCTGGCAGGTCGAGACCCTCACGCAGAAGATTGACCCCTATCAAAACATCAAAGACGCCCTTGCGAAGCTCCGTCAGAATCTGAATGCGATCCAATGTCTGAATATCACTATGCAAATATTTTGTTTTAATTTTTTTCTCGGATAAATATTCGCTGAGGTCTTCGGCCATTTTCTTGGTCAAAGTAGTGGCGATGGCACGAAAACCTTTTTTGATCACCTTTTGGGCCTCTTGAATGAAATCCTGAATCTGTCCCGGATAGTCAGCGCCTGCAGCATCGGGCCCAGAAACAACTGGCTTGACCACTATTTCTGGATCAATCAATCCGGTCGGGCGAATGATTTGTTCAACAATTTGATTGCTTTCCTGCAATTCAAATTTGCCTGGGGTTGCTGAGGTGTATATGGTCTGGCCAATGAGTTTTTCAAATTCTGGAAATTGCAGAGGACGGTTGTCTTTGGCGCTTGGTAGACGAAAACCGAAATCCACAAGATTTTTTTTGCGTGAGGCATCACCAGCATACATGCCATTGAGCTGAGGCACGGTCACATGCGACTCATCAATGACAGTCAAAAAATCTGCTTTACCATCGGCAGTATGAGGAAAATATGAAAGCAAAGTATCAGGCGCCTCCCCTGCCTTTTTACCCGAAAAATGTCGTGAATAATTTTCAATACCGTTGCAGTACCCCACCTCACGAATCAAGGCGAGATCGTAATTGGTGCGACGTTTGAGGCGTTCAGCTTCTATAATTTTACCGTCTTTTTTAATTCAGCTAGGCGGGTATCAAGCTCATGTTTTATATCTTCCACTGCTCGTAAACGCTCTTCTTCAGGAGGGGCCAAATGGTTG
>JAQTMP010000010.1 GCA_028714275.1 Candidatus Paceibacterota bacterium | reverse complement strand
TCCAGCGCCTTGCAAATGCTGTCACAGCTGATGTCTTCACGACTCATGTGCCGATTGCCTCTGATGAAATCAAAGGCAAAGTCATTGGCAAGGAGGGACGCAACATCAAGCCTTCGAAAGGGAGACGGGCGTAGAGGTGATCGTAGATGACAGCCCCGGTTCTATCACCATTTCTTCATTTGATCCTATTCGCCGCCAAGTAGCTAGAGTGGCCCTCGAAGCCCTTATAGCTGATGGCCGCATTCAGCCAGCCAAAATTGAAAAGGAAGTGGAGAACGCTAAAGCAAACGTCAATAAAATCATCAAGGAAAAAGGTGAGCAAGCTGTTTATGAGACAGGAGTGCTCAACCTCGACCCTCGTATTGTCTCTATCCTCGGTCGTCTACATTTTCGGACTAGTTATGGCCAAAATGTCCTTCATCATTCCGTAGAAATGGCTCATATTGCTGGCATGATTGCTGAAGAGCTCGGTGCCAATGTGCTTGTAGCCAAAGCAGGGGCCCTTCTACATGACATTGGTAAGGCTCTTGATCATGAAGTGCAGGGCACTCATGTCGATATTGGCCGCCGCATCCTACAAAAATTTGGAGCTAGCGAAGATGTCATCAAGGCGATGCAGGCTCATCATGAAGAATATCCCTATGAAACTATAGAGTCTATTATTGTTCAGACCGCCGATGCTATCTCTGGAGGTCGTCCAGGGGCTCGTCATGATAATATAGAAAACTATCTAAAACGTCTTGGTGATCTTGAGGCTATCGCCACCGGCTTCAAAGGAGTTGAAAAGGCTTACGCCTTGCAAGCTGGCCGTGAGATTCGAGTTTTTGTTACTCCGTCTGAGCTCACGGATCTCGAATCTCACGATTTAGCCCGTAATATAGCCCTGAAAATAGAAAATGACCTCAAGTATCCAGGTGAAATAAAGATCACTGTCATCCGCGAAACTCGCACTATTGATTTCGCAAGATAGCCCATTGCGTAATATACGGCTTATTATATAATTGAACCCAAGCTAGTAGTGGTCGAATTAATCATTAAAAAAAACACTATGAATAAAGCAAGTATTGTAGAAGCAGTTCACGGCGTCCTCGGCGGTACTAAAGTACAGGCAGAGCAGGTTGTGGATGTAGTTATTGACAGCATCGTCTCATCTCTAAAGAAAGGCGATGAAGTTTCAATTGCAGGTCTTGGTATCTTTTCAGCAAAGCAGCGCGCTGCTCGCACCGCTCGAAATCCTCGAACTGGTGAAGCTATCAAAGTTGCCGCTATGCGTGTCCCAAAATTCCGCGCAGCTAAAGCTTTGAAAGACGCAGTTCGTTAAGTTTTGCCCCCAGCGATGCGCAGGCTCTCCAAGCTCAGCGCAATTCGCCCACTTACAAAAAACCCTCTCACCTGAGAGGGTTTTTTGTTTCCAGAATTAAATTTAAAAAACATTAAATAAAACCTAGTATTTTAATTTGTGCGGGATGGGGGAATCGAACTCCCGACCACAGTTTGGAAAACTGTCGTTTTACCACTAAACTAATCCCGCATACAAATACACCAGCTCGACTACTATAGCAAACTGACCTCCTAAAAACAATTGGAGACTGCCACATAATATGCTTTAATAAACTCAACCTAACTCATCTTAATATGCCTTCAATCCACAGCATTATCCCCATCATCGGCAAGGCTATCATCAATCTTTTTCTTTCATTTGGACTCCTGTTTCATGGCCAGACAAGCTTACCAGCAGTCCATTCACCCACCCCAATCCCTGCATCAAGCTTTTCTACATCAAGTCCTACCCAAGATAAATTAAATCAAAACTCCAGCTCAACCAAGCTAAACGCTATCCCCACGATAAAAAACAGCGTGCCTGCCAAAATCCAAAAAATAACAAAAACTCAAAAAAACACAGATAGCTCTACGAACAAAAATCCAACGGTAAATACGGAATCAAGGATTTCGACTTCCTCAGTCGCCGCCACTTTTACCTCTCCTCTTGAAGAAGTTGCCCAGAGCACAGTCAACATCATCTGCACACGCAAAACGAGCGCTGTAGTAGCCACTTTTACAGGTAGCGGAGTGTTTCTTGATTCCGACGGGCACATCCTGACAAATGCCCACGTTGGTCAATACCTATTACTTGAAGGAAAGATTCCAGGCAGCGCTGTCGAATGCAAAATCCGCACGGGTTCACCTGCGGTTACCATATCTTCCTCCCCTTCTCTGATCTATGTTTCACCCGAATGGATCCAGCAAAATTATAAATATCTAAACGACCCCGGCCAAGGACTTGAAACTGGCGAAAATGATTTTGCCATTCTTTCAGTTTTTAGTAACAACTCCTCTAAAAATATTTTTTCGTCAGAAAATTCGTCCTCTCCATATTCGTTTATCCCACTCCCCGCCTCCAGTACTGGTTTTGAAAAATATTTTACACCTTCTTCTGGACAGGCTGTCACTATCATGGGCTACCCTGTAAACAATCAAAGCATCCAATCCCTCATGTCTTCCCTACCCGAAACTCAAGAAAAGCTTACTCTAAGCTCTGTTCTTGATTCCACCATCCTAAAAACTGAACCAGGTTCTATCGGACAAATAGGACTTTCCGGTAGTCCTATAGCTACAGTCGATGGACTAGTTGGCATCGTCACTAGCATATTGAGCAGTACTGATCCAAACAAAAATTACATCCAAGGTATCACTTTAGCCCACATAAACAACTCACTTATAAAAAACACCGGCCAAGACCTGCAGGCCTACCTCAAAAATTCTTCAGCCCAGACCACATTTGCAAACCAGACTGAGCCTGGGCTAGCAAGTTTACTCTTGACTAACTTTTAACAAAAGTAGTTCCAATACCCTTGTCCTTATCTGCCTGTTTTTGGGCCAATTTTTCTACTAATTTTACTAAGTTAGAAAAGTTATCTTTTTTTGAAAGTTTATTTCTTTTTATGTGATCACAAAGTAGACATTTGTGGACCAAGATGTATTCAGCGACACCCCCCTCGACAGCGACCAGTTCCATCAAACCGCTACACTCTGAGGCCCTATCTCCGGGGTTAATGTCAACATGTTTACTCCAAAAACATTCGGGACAATGGTTTGTATAGCCATCACCCACCACATTGATCCCACATTTTTCACATATAAAATCTTCCTTTTTGCTTTTGAATTTCTTCATCTTATTTGTTTTTCTGACTCAATTTAGGAAAAAACACCAAAATGTCGGGGTGCCGGGATTCGAACCCGGAGTCGCCTGTTCCCAAAACAGGAATGTTAGCCGTTACACCACACCCCGAAAAAATATCCAATACCTTCAAAATAATCTGTGCGACTAAGCATAGCATGGTATGTCAAATACACAAAGCCAGGGCCATAAAATGGCCCCAGATGTCATGTCAGATAGTTATAAAATAATATTTTTCATAAACACCGCTTTAGCTGATTTTTCAAAGCTGTCTAAATAAACCACCAGGACATCAAATTGCCAAGACACCTCCCTTTTACCAAAGTGCTCAGCCAAAAAATAGGCGATTGTCCTTTTTAATCTTTGTCTTTTTCGTGTGTGGACATTTTCCTCTGGCCTAAAAGTATCCACCCTCTTTTGAACATGTGTTTCACGAATAACTGTTTTAACCTCAACAAAATGGAGGGTTTCTTCATTCTTAAGCTTTGCCACAATGTCAATTTCCCCACACTTTTTTAAATAGTTTCTCTCTATAATTTCAAAACCCTTTCTTTTCAAGAAATTGGAGGCGATAGTCTCCCCCTTTACCCCGACAATCTTTTTGTCTGTCATCTTTTTGGTGCCTCCTGATATTCTTTTATTTTGTTTCATGAAAAACACCTTACACTAAATGAGGCATAGAAAATTAAAAAACCCCTAAAAATATGATGAATCTTTAAAATTATTCCCTATAATTAGGAATCCTGAAGCAAAAATGGCCGTAAAAGTGTGCCACGTGAAACATAATATATTGGAACATAAAATATGTTTTTTTTCTATGTCTTATTTCAAAAATAGCCATATTTATAAGCCTATATTATACAAAAAGTCAAAAAATTAAAGTCAAATTTACACCCAAAAGACATTGTCTTTTATACACATATCCACCAGGTTATCCACAGGTAGAGTAAAAAAATGGCTAAGAATCGTAGTTGCAAATTTAGTTGCTGATAGAGGATTTTACTAAGATCTAAAAGACGCGTTACGGTCCTATTGTGCGGGTAGGGAGAATCGAACTCCCGTCTCATCCTTGGCAAGGATGTGTTCTACCACTAAACCATACCCGCAAATTACGCTGATTATTCTACACGAAGATTTAATTTAATACAATTTTGGCGTAATCCCAGCTTGCAAGACACCTCCACTAAAACCGGTCTGTACTTGATGTGGTGCGCCTGGCAGGACTTGAACCCACAACCCCTTGTTCCGAAGACAAGTGCTCTATCCAATTGAGCTACAGGCGCATGGCTCATATCATACATTGAAATGGCTAAATATCAAAAGATATACTAGAATGGAGCAAATGTCCCTATCTTTATTCGAAATCCCCGATGGTGTTTCACAAATAACCAAAACCCTAAAAAACGCAGGTTTTGAGGCGTTTTTGGTGGGGGGATGTGTTCGAGATCTCATTTTAGGTAAAAAACCAAAAGATTGGGATGTGACTACCAACGCCACACCTGAACAAATAATCTCTCTTTTTCCTAAAACATTTTATGAAAATTCATTTGGCACAGTTGGTGTAGTGACAGAAATGGCAGAGGATCCGTCTTTGGAAATAGTGGAGGTTACCCCGTACCGACTTGAGACAGTCTATAGTGACTTTCGCCATCCAGACAAAGTTTCTTTTAGCCAAAATCTAGAAGATGACTTGAAACGTCGAGACTTCACCATAAATGCTTTAGCCCTAGATGAGGGTTCGGACGGCAAGGCGAGTAGGATCGTTGACCTATATAACGGACAAAAGGACATTAGGGATCACATCATACGTTGTGTAGGGGATGGAAACGAAAGGTTTAGTGAAGACGCCCTAAGAATGCTTCGAGCAGTCCGTTTTTTGGCTGAATTAGGTTTCACGATTAACAAAGAGACCGCTGATGCCTTGATGTTAAACGTGAAACTTATTCAAAACATAGCTTTTGAGCGTATTCGAGATGAATTTAGCAAGATAATTATGTCTGATGAACCCATGATTGGCATCATAATGGCCCAAAAACTAGGTATTTTGAGATACATTGTTCCAGAACTTGAGGAATCTATAGGTGTAGAACAAAATCAGGCTCACGCTTTCGCTGTTTGGGAACATCTCTTGCGCAGCCTTCAACATGCATCGGACAAAAAGTGGCCTTTAGAGATACGTCTTGCAGCTTTGTTTCATGACATTGGCAAACCTAAAAGTCGCCGCAAGTCTCCTGAAACTGGAGAATGGACTTTTTACGGACATGAAGTCATAGGGGAAAAAATGACTCGAAAAATCCTAGAGCGTTTAAAATATCCAAAGAAAGTTGTTGACCAAGTAACAACCCTAGTCCGTTGGCACATGTTCTTTTCTGATACGGAAAAAATAACCCATACCGCTGTCCGTCGAATGATCCGAAACGTTGGGCAAGAAAATATTTGGAATCTTATGAACTTACGCATCTGCGACAGAATAGGGACGGGGAGACCGAAGGAAAATCCTTACCGATTTAGAAAATATAAAGCCATGATTGACGAGGTTATGAGAGACCCTGTATCTGTGGGCATGCTAAAAATTGATGGAAAAAGAATCATGGAGGTGGCTAAAATAAACCCAGGCCCTAAAGTGGGATACATATTAAACGCTTTATTGGAAGAAGTGCTCGAAAAACCAGCCCTAAATACCTCCGAATATCTAGAAAATATGGCTAAAAAGCTGGCTATTTTGGATGATACTGAGCTAAAAAAACTCTCCGAAAAGGGCAAAGAAAAGAAAGAAGAAATAGAAGAAATAGAACTCAAAAAGATACACCAGAAACATCACATTGAATAGCTGCAAGAAATGCGCTAGGGATTTTAACAAATTTTTCCAAACAAAAAGCCGCCCATGCGACTATAGATGATGTTGCATAAGCGGCTTCGCCCTACTGACGAATGAAGTTTGTGAAAGTGTAAAGAATTGACGAGATGGCCCCTAAGAACTGTTTCGAAAAGTTAGTGCTTCAGGTAGAAGCTTTAAAAAAAGTGGAAACAAATTTCGCCGGACAGATCAAATCAACCTTCACCGAACCTCACACAAAACTTTACATTCACTAAAGAACTGTAAAGAACATTGGCTGCAAAAGTGGGATGCAACTCTCATCTGCCTAGCAGTATAACATTTCTAAAGGACACGTAAAGGACATCTGGGGATAACTTTCTACTCCTAGTTCCCTTTTGTTTTAGAACTGAAATCTAAAACTAATTCTATAGGACAATGATCAGATCCGTAGATATCCTCGAGGATCGAAGCCTTTTTTACCTTCCCAAGAATATCTGGACTGGTAAAAAAATAGTCTATTCTCCAGCCCACATTGCGATCTCGGGCAAAAGTCTTCATGTCCCAATATGTGTAGGCCCCTGTTTTAATAGGATTGAAATGTCTATAAGTATCTACATACCCCGCTTTTACTACACGATCAAGCCAAGCTCTCTCGATGGGTAAAAAACCGGTGTTGTCCACGTTTTCTTTTGGACGGGCCAAATCAATTTCTGCATGTGCAGTATTTATGTCTCCACAAAAGACAATCGAGTAACCCTTTTTCCTCAATTTTTGAACATAATCTAAAAAGGCATCATAAAAACGCAGCTTGAAATCCAATCTTGCTGGTCCACCGCCTCCGTTAGGGAAGTAGGTTGTGATAATGACTAGCTTTCCAAAAAATAGGCCTAGAAATCTCCCTTCTTGATCCAGTTCTTCCACTCCTATACCGTAGGCGACTGAATCTGGCTTAATCTTGGTAAAAATAGCCACACCGCTGTATCCTTTTCGGCCTTTTGAGTGGTCAAAGTAGCTGTGATATCCGTCTGGGTTGCGAAGTTCTTCGGGTAATTGTTCAGGGTGAGCTTTTGTTTCCTGAACACAAAAAATGTCTGGGGACTCTTTTAGCAGCCACTCAAGGTGGCCCTTTTTATGCCAAGCGCGAATCCCGTTTACATTCCAACATAAAATACGTAGTTTTTTGAAGTTAAATTTTGTTCCAGGATTACCAATATTCATATCCTTAAATATATCATAGCTCTTGATTTTTTATCCGACCATGCTAGGATTCCTGGCAGATTGTTCATACCATGTATAAGATATCAGCGACGGAAAAACCCAAAAAAAGTGAATTAGTCAAAGCCTTGGGCAAGGAGTTCCGAGACGGCATGAACCTGATCGAGGAGATCAGGGATCAGCTTCTCAGAGATGCTGGCCTCGAAATTGAGGAGGCTGAGAAAGAAAACCGTGAGCCACGGGTAGTGGTGACGGTTACCTCCTCGGCTTTCCAGCCGCTGCGTGTTCAAAAAGAGCTCCTGGCGCTTTTTGGAAACAAGGTCAAGCGTGACCTCATGCAGCAGTACTGTGACGGGATGGCATTTGAAATGGACAAGTCTAAGATGCTCATCTTCGCCGCGAAGACGCCGCACGTGCTCGAAGCATTCAAAAGCTCATCGGCATCGGACGCTGAAAAAATCACGAAGCTGCTCGGGCAAAGTGAGCAAGCTGTCATGAAAATATCCCCAGAGGAGCTGGGTATGGCGGCCTAAAACCCCCAACCCCGCTTAAACACCCCCAAAGGGCTTGATCTGTTGTGTTCTTCCAAACACTCTCAGATCAAGCCCTTTTTTATTTTCATTAAGCTAATTTAACCCTTATTTTCAGGCTTTTTATTATGAAAATTCCTATGAATGTCTCTCAAGTGGCTATCTGTGACGTGGGTATAAATTTGAGTGGTGGTAATGTTGGCATGGCCTAGAAGCATCTGGACAGAACGCAAGTCGGCCCCATTAGAAAGAAGGTCCGTAGCAAAACTATGCCTCAAACCGTGAGGTGTCACTTTTTTCGATATGCCAGCTTTAGTCGCATAATACTTTACCAGACGCTCGATCGAGCGGGGAGTCAGACGACGGTCTGATTCATGATCGAGTGATTGAACTTTTTCTGATTTTTCCGATTTTTTTTCATCGCTTTTCCCTTTACCTGCCAGATGCACAAATAAAGCACCGTCCATGTCTGTCCGCTTTGATAGGTAGGCCTTGATGGCTTGGCGGGCTGTTTCAGAGATAAAAACTACTCGAACTTTTTCACCCTTGCCTCTAATAGAAAACTCATCCCGCGTCAGGTCTAGATCACGCGACAGAGAACACAGCTCTGAGACACGCAAGCCTGTGGAAAAAAATAGCTCCAAAATGGCTCTATCCCTAAGATTTTTGACGTCACTTCCGTCTGGGGCAGATAAAAGCCTCTCAAGCTCTACGTGAGTGACCGTGTCAATTGATCTTTCAGGAATTTTAGCAAGTTCAATACGGTCGGGAGGAAGAGTTTTGATTTCCCGCCTGATTAAATATCTCAAAAAAGATCGCAGGGCAATAAGGTAATAGTTTTGGGTTCTTTTCTTTAAAGTTTCTGTTCTGTTGAGCCAAAGCCGGTATTGCCGAACCACTTCTTCAGTAATTTCAGCAGGGGAAGAAAGTTTTGTATATTCCAAAAAACGAGTCAGATAACGGTCATAATTTTCAATCGTCTTGAGACTGCGACCCTTTTCTATCTCCAAATGTTCCAAAAAGCGCCTTTTCAGGTCAAAAATCTCTAACTTTGGGTTGGATTTATTGTGCGACATTATAGGTACAGTATAACACGCCTTATTTTGTCTGGTGAAGCTGTTTACCTCTTAAAAGGTTGCAAAAATACGCCTTTTATGCTATCGTACTTTCAATATGTTAACAAAGACAAAAAAGCAGAAAATCATCAAAGACGTCAAAGTCCACGCTACAGACACTGGCTCTCCAGAAGTGCAGGTTTCTTTGATTACAAAGCGTATTGAAGAGCTTGCTAAGCACCTCAAAAAACATCAAAAAGACAACCACTCTCGCCGTGGACTACTCCAATTAGTGGCTGATCGGCAATCACATCTCAAATATCTTCAAAAAAAGAGCCTAAAACGCTACGAAACTTTGATTAAGAAGCTTGATCTGAAGAAGGCTAAATAAAAGACCTCTTTGGGGAGGTTTGGCAAAACTTTGGTTTTAAACAAAAGTAGACTATGATTAGAGGGTGGCCCTTTATTTTTTTATATTTTAGTTATTAGTAGCTCAGAATTTTATTCATTTTTTATTATTATTTTAAATTTATTTTATGACCGTTATTAAACACAAAGAACAGCGAGTGGGGATCTTTATTGACACTCAAAACCTTTACCATAGTGCAAAAAACCTCTACCATGCCCGAGTCAACTTTGGAGCTATCATGAAAGAGTCCCTAGCCGGCAGAGCTCTCATCCGCGCAGTGGCTTATGTCATCACCACAGAAAGTGGTGATGAAAAGACCTTTTTTGAAGCCCTAGAAAAGCTTGGCATCGAAACAAAAACCAAAAACCTTCAAATTTTCCTCGGTGGCGCTAAAAAAGCAGACTGGGATGTCGGACTTGCTGTAGACGCCATCAAAATTGCACCGAAACTTGATACTGTTATTATAGCCTCCGGGGACGGGGATTTTATTCCACTTGTAGAATATCTTCAAATGAACGAGGGTTGCCAGGTGGAAGTTATTTCTTTTGGCAAGTCTTCTTCGGGAAAACTCAAGGAGGTAGCTGATGATTTTATTGATATGTGCGAAAATCCTCGAAAATATTTGATGAATTACCAGGGAAGCAGAAGTCCCGTAAATCGAACCCCAAGTGGTCGACATGTCAGGGGTAAACATACCGAAGACCAGTCAGAACGTATCCCTAGATCCTATATACCTGAGGATTCAACCGCTGGGGAAGATACCCTGGATGAAAAAAGTGTCTAGTTTTTTAGAACATTTCTAAAATAAATGGAAAACGATTTTATTCCAAAAAAACCAAGCGTGGCGGATTTGTTGAACCAGGATCAGCCTTCACAATCTGGAAGATCTGAAGAAAAAGCAAAAAGCCCTGGCTATGCAGAGGCTATTGCTGAGTACACCAAAAAAAATAAGGATTTAGAAATAAAACCTCTACGCACCTATCAAAGCGACGTAGCCGAGGCTATAAAAAAAGATAATGTTTCCATGGTCAAAATGGCCATTGCAGAAAAAAAACGTGAGGAGAACAGAACCAATCAAGAAATAACAGTCTCTCAAGGTTTTAAATTAAATTTGGCCATTGTTCTTGTCAGCGTTCTGCTCATTGTAGGAGGGTTGGCCACGGCAGGATATGTTTATTATCGGGCCCACCAACCAGTCCAAAATTTCCAGCCTCAAAACACTTCACATCTTTTTTACACCGATACTCAAAAACAAACATCCCTAAATGATACAGACTCGATAAGCTTGGTCAACAAACTTGAGGCTGAACGTAACACTTTCATGTCCTTGGGGTCTATCGAAGAACTTAGGTTTACCGAGACTCAGGGAACGACGACCTCTATAGCGTCGTCGGCAGATTTTTTGAACATTCTCAAAGCCAGAGTCACTCCAGAATTTTTACGTTCATTAAATCCTGATTTTTACTATGGCATTTATTCATATAAACCTGTTGGAAATTTCATCATTCTCAAAATTGATTCTTATGAAAACGCTTATGCGGGTATGCTCGCCTGGGAAAACAGTATGGATACTGACATTGGCAGACTTTTTGACCACACAAACAATCCCACCGCTCCAAACAAATTATTTACAGACAAGATCATTCTCAACCTTGATGCCCGAGCTCTGACTGACAGCCAAGGGATTGTTCATTATTTTTATACTTTCATCGATCGCTCGACCTTAATCATCGCTTCAGACCAGGAAACTCTAAAAGAAGTCCTGGCCCGCATGACTTCCACCCAGATATCGAGATAGCCAAGATTGCACTCTTTCTTTAGTCTGTTACAATATGCCAATGACAAACGACACCTCACACTTTAAAGAAAAATTAGAAAAGGAACTTGCCACTCTTGAGACAGAGCTTAAAAGCGTCGGCCAGGAAGATCCTAAAAACATAGACGGCTGGAATGCCAGAAAAGGGGATGAGGATCCTATCCCGGGAGACCGTAGCGAAGTAGCTGATTCTTTAGAAACACTAGAAGAAAATACCGCCGTAGTTGGACAACTCGAAAAACAGCTTCATGAAGTTGAAAAGGCTCTCGAAAAAATCAAAAAAGGGGCTTATGGCTCATGTGAAATATGTCACCAGCCAATTGAGGCTGACCGCCTTGAAGCCAACCCTTCAGCCCGTACCTGCAAAGCTCATCTCAAAGATCTCTAATCTGAAAATTAGAGACTAGAAGTGGCACATTATATTTATAAAATGTGCATTTTTCAAAATTATACAGCGCGCAGACAAATGCGCTCAATGCTAGCATTATCAGTGTTGAAGTAGACATCTCTCGTGGCCTTCACCACTTTTCCATTGTTGGTCTACCCGACAAAGCAGTCGAAGAAAGCCGAGATCGGATCTCTTCAGCCATAAAAAACAGTGGCTTTAAGCCGCCAAAACAAGAAAATCATAAAGTGGTTGTCTCTCTCGCCCCAGCTCATCTCAAAAAAGAAGGGCCCGCTTTTGATTTATCCATTGCCTTAGGCTATTTGATAGCCCGAGGAGATTTACCTAGTAAAACAAGCAGTTACGACCATAAAACTTCGCTCTTTCTGGGAGAGCTCACCCTGGATGGGAAAATTCGCCCCCTAGAAAATATCATTCCGCTTGTGATTGCGGCCCACCAAGCAGGGTTTGAAAAAATAATCCTTCCAAAGGAAAATGAAAAGGAAGCAAGGCTAACAAACATTGAGGAGATTATACCAGTTGAAAGTCTAAATGAAGCCATCAATTTTATTCAGGGAATAAAAAACATTCAGAGCCAGACGACAACGGGTGAGCTACCTAAGCCGAAAACTATTCCTACATCAAAAGCAAAACCATCTGACTTCGGTGTTTTGGTGGATTTTTCTGATATCGCAGGACACCCTCAAGCCAAAAGGGCCCTCGAAATAGCCGCCGCCGGGAGACATCATATTATCCTGTATGGCCCAGCAGGAAGCGGAAAAAGCATGTTGGCCAAATCATTATCTGGCATAATGCCTTCTCTTTCTCATTCTGAAATGCTGGAAGTCGCATCCATTGATCCTTCGTATGCTAAAAATATCTTAAACTTTGCATTGGTTTCAAAAAAATATTATCCACCTCCTTTTAAATCCCCACACCACACTAGCTCGTACACGGCAGTCATCGGAGGAGGACCCACCCCGAGAGCAGGCGAGATTACTCGTGCCCATCGAGGAATAATATTTTTTGATGAACTAATGGAGTTCGACAGACGAACTCTCGAGTCTCTTCGCCAACCGTTGCAAGAAAAACAGGTGGTTATCGCTCGAACCAAGGAAAGTATTATTTTTCCGGCGGATTGTTTAGCCGTCGCCGCTTTTAATCCATGCCCTTGCGGCAACAGAGGCAGCACTCGCCAAGACTGCACTTGCGACGCCAGACAAATCAACCTTTACAAAAACAAACTTTCTAAACCCTTGCAGGATCGTTTTGATTTATGGATTGAGGTTACGACAGTGGATTATGAATTACTGGAAACCAATAAGTCATCTTTAGAAAAGAGTATCGATGTCCGTCAACGTGTCGAGAATGCCAGAGAAATTCTAAAAAATGCTGTATTTATATGGTTGAAGGAATCAAAAGCTGTCCTTAAAAAAGCCGCTCAGGAACTAAATATTTCCGCGCGAGGGTATGAAAAAATTAAACGAGTGGCAGAAACTATATCTGCCTTAGACCAAAGAAACAAAAAAGATTTAAAATGTGAGATAGAAACGAAGCACGTACTAGAAGCCCTCGGCTACAGGTGTAATTTATAGAAATAATTTAGAATGGGTTGACTCCTCCTCGAACTTCAAAGTGTAGATGGACACCGGTGGCTTCTCCTGTGGCCCCCATTCCTCCGATGACCTGACCTTGGGAAACATGCTGACCAACGGTGACATTAAGAGAACTGAGGTGGCCGTAGAGTGTTTGCATACCATTGTCGTGACTGATAACCACGTAGGTTCCATAGCCACCGTTCCAACCGCCCGATCGAGCCACAATGACCTGTCCACTGGCTGCTGCGAGAATACTTGCTCCATAAGAACTAGCCAAATCGACACCGTTGTGACCATGCAGACCTTGCGTACGGACACCTCCTCTAATCGGTCTTATAAAGTATCCCGAAGGGTCGGTCATGTGACTAGTCCCGTCCGAAGCTGGAGCAAAACCCTTCTTTGAAATTGATGGGCTGGTGGTCACTGGAGTTTTGCTTGATGAACTACTAGAGCTTGAGGAAACCTCAGAAACTTCTCCATCCGGAATAATGATTTCATCTCCGACAGCCAACTGCGCATTATCTTCTAGGTTATTATAAGTGGAAATATCGTCAATATTTCCTTTGTAAGCTGCCGCAATGCTCTTGAGAGTATCTCCTTTCTTGACTATATATTTGACTCCAGAAATTGGGAGGATGACCAACGTCATACCGGTCTTAATGTCACTTTTTGATTTAAGATTGTTGGCCCACAAAATAGTGTTTTGGGAAACGTTAAACATGTCCGCAATTTGTTTTATGGTGTCTCCATCGTGGACAACATAAACACTAATCCTATCTGAATATTGTTTCACTTCTTCGGCCTGGACGTCAGCTACACTTCCCACTGGACCAGTTTCACTCACTAAAGCCTGCCCTCCCACAATATTCAAGTCAGCTTTTTCTTTTGAGGGGTTGGGGTCTGAGTTTACCGCAGCTTGTAAAATGGGCATTTTTTGCGTGTTGGATGCATCAATGACGGCTTCTGAGACTGCGGCTGTCTGGAGAGTTTGATTGATGGCACCATTGTCGGCAAAAAGATTACTCATAAAAGAAAAAATGCCTGCGTCAGCTTGAGAAGGCATTGTTCCAAAGACAGCCAAGGTCACAAAAAAGGTAAAAATAAGACCAGACAAAACAAACCTTTTCGATGAAAAAGCTCTTTTTTTGGTCATTTTAGGGTCTTCTTTGGAGGAGTATAAAATAAGTTTAAAATTAAGGGTTTTTCGGCTTTTCTGAGCTAAAATGGCTCTGTTGAGCCACGGTCATCCTGTATGTCTGTATAGTTTAATGGTATGCCCTAGGCGGGGTAATGTCAACCTTATCAAAAATCGCATGGGGATAACTTTTGGCATGTTATAGTAAGGAAATGGACAGCAAATTGCACCTAAAAGGCCTTAATCCTGAACAGCTAAAAGCGGCTAGCCACTCTCAAGGGCCTCTCCTTATCTTGGCCGGAGCGGGGGCTGGTAAGACAAAAACCTTGACCCATCGCATCTTAAACCTGATCCATCAAGGGATCCGACCTTCACAGATCTTGGCTATTACCTTTACCAACAAAGCGGCCAAGGAGATGCGAGAACGAGTCGAACGCCTCCTAGAAACTGACCCTGCTTTAAACATGCCTATTTCTGGAGCTAGTCTCATTGGCGAAAAACCCTTTGTCTCCACTTTTCACTCTTTAGGGGTGCATATTTTAAAAGAAAATGCCTCAAAAATCGGTTTGACTCGACATTTTAGCATCTATGATCGGGCTGATTCAAAACGAGCTGTCAAAGAAGCTCTGGAAAAAGTTGGCATTGACCCAAAACAATACGAACCAGCCAAAATCCTCTCTGTTATTTCCCGAGAAAAAGGAGATTTTGTTTCCCAGTCAGAGTATGAAGCCAAAAAACAGGGAGATTATTTTGGAGAAATCGTGGCCAAGGTGTGGAGAGAGTATGACGCTATTGTGGCCAAGGAAAAAGCCCTCGACTTTGATGACTTACTTTTCAAGACGGCGCGGCTGTTGGAAAAAGACAAAGCGGTGCGCGAGCACTATCAAAGTGTCTGGCAATACATTCATGTGGATGAATACCAGGACACAAACACTGTTCAATACACTATTGTAAAATTGCTTTCACAAAAGAGTAAAAATCTAGCTGTAGTTGGAGATACCGACCAATGTCTTCTTCCATCGACAAAAATATCTACACCGACAGGATACAAAAAAATCAGTGATTTAAAAAGCAAAGGAGAGGTAATCTCTGCTTCAGGTGGAGGAGAGACCTGTAGCGTTAAAATTAAAAGGGTAAAGAAAAAAAAATTCAAAGGAGAAGTAATCGAAATAAAAACAAAAAGTGGAAAGACCTTGTCGCTTACACCAAACCATATCATTTTTTCAAAATTATCCCTAAATCCCAATATATTTTATGTATATTTGATGTATAAAAAATCAATGGGTTTTCGCATAGGTATCACAAAGGGGGCCAGAAATGCACGCCAAAAAACTCAAACGGGTCTTATTGTCAGGTGCAACCAAGAACACGCAGACAGAATGTGGATATTAAAAGTATGTGAGAACCTACAGGAAACACATTATTGGGAATACTATTTCTCGACACACTACGGTATACCTTTGATTGCTTTCCATGGTATAGGCCGCAACATGATACTCACTCAAAATCAGATTGATATCCTCTTTAAAAAAATTGATACCCGAGAAAGGGTAAAAAAGGTTTTCGAAGATTTGGGCTTGGTTTTTGATTTTCCTCACCATTTTCCGCAAGGAACAATCGGTAGCAACGGCCTCCACGATCGAATAAATATTCGCCTCACCATGTTTAGCGATGGCCGAAAAAGTAATCTTCATCCATGGGGCTTGAGTCGAGTTTCAATAAACACAAACAACAAGGTCTTAAAAGAAAAAATCCTCACCATGGGTTTAAATGTGAGAAAAGGAAAAAAAAATGATTGGCGTTTAGAAATGGCCAGATTGGATTATGCCGAAGCTGAAAAATTAGCTACAGCCATTACTTCGAAAGTGGACAATGTAACTCTTATAAAAAGTGCCTTGATTACCAAAGGAGAACGTTGGTTTTTTCAACCCGCTTCTCATTTAAACACCGCCATGAAAGTAGCTATTTGTGAAAATGAAAAAATAAAAGAGGACGATATCGTGAGTGTCGAAAAAAAATACTACGATGGTCCCGTTTATGATCTTGATATTGAAAATGTTCACAACTACATTGCGGGGGACATTGCTGTGCACAATTGCATTTACGGGTGGCGAGGAGCTGACATTAAAAATATTTTACGTTTTGAAGAGGATTACCCTGATGCCACTATAGTCCTGCTCGAAGAAAATTATCGCTCGACCCAGACAATCTTGTCGGTGGCCAACGATGTCATTAAAAAAAATATCCACCGCCGCGAAAAAAATCTTTTTACCAAAAACCCGACAGGGGAACCGCTAGGCCTGTACTGTGGTTTTGATGAAGCGGATGAGGCCAACTTTGTGGCCAATACTGCCCGTAAACTGATAGAAAATGGCGTCCTGCCTGAGGAAATCGCCGTTTTGTATAGAGCCAATTTTCAGTCACGCGCGCTTGAGGATGCTTTCTTATCCAAAAATATTCCATACCAGATGCTGGGCACGCGCTTTTTTGAGCGAAAAGAAATCAAAGACGCTCTTTCATATTTGCGACTTGCTTTAAACGAGGATTCTCTCTCTGATATAAAACGTATCATCAACGTGCCGGTTAGGGGAATAGGGAAAGTGACTATTTTAAAAATTTTTGAAGGAAATGAACACCAGCTTCCTCAAGCCACGCGTGAAAAAATCCACAACTTTAGACTAATGCTTCAGCGTATTCGGGAAAATATTTTTAAAGAACGTCCTTCGGTGGTCGTCAAAAAAATGCTGGCTGAAAGTGGTTTGGAGAACATGTATCGCCATGGCAAAGAGGAAGACCAAGAAAAATTGGAAAACCTGCGAGAGCTCGCGACGCTCGCTCTCAAATATGATCATATGACTGACGGCTTAGGTATCGAAGAGCTGCTGAAAGACGCTGCCCTTCAGAGTGATCAGGACAACTTGGAGGTGCCGACCAGTGCCGTCAAACTAATGACTGTTCACAGCTCTAAAGGGCTTGAGTTCGATTATGTTTTTATTACAGGACTTGAGGCTGGTCTTTTCCCTCACGAGAGGGCGGGAAGCCGAAGTGACCAAGGGTCAGCACCAGTGCGGGCTGAGGATGAGGAAGAAGAACGACGACTTTTTTATGTCGCTCTCACCCGCGCTCGTAAAAAGATTTATCTTTCTTATGCCAATGCGCGCACTATCTTTGGGAGCCGGCAGGTGACCATGCCGTCAGAGTTTATCGCTGATGTAGATGAAGCCTACCTGGAGCCACAGGAAAAGGCCACTGGGGCTAAGCTGATTTTTATTGATTTTTGATCTTCTCTTGAAAGATTATTAATGTCTGTATGCTATAAAGTGGGGAGTTGCGCGTATGTGTGCGGTTGTAATATAATGTATTACATAATATTACAGGTCACCTACATATATTACATTATGCGCACAATTATAAACATCTCATTACCCAAAGAAATGGCCAAGTTCATCAAACAAGAAGCTCGTGATGGCGGTTTTGCTTCTACCAGTGAGTTTATTAGGCATGTTATACGTTCCTGGAACACACTCCGACTCGCGGAACAACTCAAAAAAGATACTAAACTTTTCGAACAAGGAAAAGGGAAGGTGCTGAGATCTCTAAAGGACCTACGCTAGCTAATGATAAAAGAAATTATTTATCTACCCCGCTTTGATAAACAATATAAAAAGTTAACAACAGAAATCCAAGAAAAGACTGAAGCAAAGGAAGAGATTTTTAGAAAGAATCCTTTTGAACCAAGCCTTCGGACCCACAAGCTAAGCGGCCCCTTGAAGGATTTTTGGGTATTTTCTATCAACCACACACATCGGATTATTTTTAAATTTGTAGATAGACACAAAGTCTGGTTTTATTCAATTGGAAACCATGATATATATGAGTAGTAAAAAAAGAGCCTAACTATCATTTAGATTCCACCAAACTCATGCCTCATCCAAAAAAATCCCTCGGGCAAAATTTTCTAACATCACCTGATATTGTGCGTGATATTGTTGAAGCGGGGGAGGTCTCGCCAGAGGATACCATCCTGGAAATTGGACCAGGGACTGGCATGCTCACTAAAGCTTTGCTTGATAAAGTTTCCTCGGGCACTGGAGGTAAAGTGGTGGCCGTAGAAAAAGACGACCGACTTATCGATGAGCTCCGGGAAAAATTTGGAGAAGAAATAAGAAAGAATAAGCTGTCCTTGATCCATGGGGATATAGCCGATGCAAAAAATATTTTAGGCAAGGCTAAGCTCTTTGAAAAACCTTTCAAGCTAATTGCCAATATTCCTTATTACATTACAGGTGAAATTTTGAGAATGTTTTTATCTGGAGACCATCAGCCGACTTCTATTGTGGTCCTTGTCCAAAAAGAAGTGGCTGAAAGAATCGTCGGAGGTCGCACGGGCGGCACAGGCTCAAAATCCAGCAAACAGGGTCGCAGCGGTAAACCCCCAGCGCAGAAAGAAAACCTGCTTTCTCTTTCTGTCAAAGTCTACGGTGTGCCTAGCTATGTCCGGACCGTCAAGGCTGGGGCTTTTTTTCCAAAACCAAATGTTGATTCGGCCGTTCTTAAGATCGATAAAATTTCCAAAAATTTTTTCAAAGATATTTCTGAAGAACTTTTTTTTGAGCTGATTCACGCGGGTTTTGCCCACAAACGCAAGATGTTGCTAGGCAACATCAATCCATTTTTTAAAAAAATAGGATTGAACCCTTCAGACACTGTCAAAATATTTGAGGAAATAAAATTGGACACAAAAATCAGAGCGGAAGATGTGACACTTGAACAGTGGAGGAATCTGACACGACTATATACCAGAAGATCGAGGGAGGCCTGATGTCCCCAGACTGGCAAATGGATTGCCTAGATCATAATCAGCCTGAGACATAGACTCACATTCTGATTCTATTGTCTGACACATCCCCATACGAGCAGCTTTGCCTAAAGTGTTGTA
>JAQTMP010000009.1 GCA_028714275.1 Candidatus Paceibacterota bacterium | reverse complement strand
CATTACCCGTGCCACCAATTTACCCCCTTTAGTGGTAGGTAACGGCTTAGGTATTGGTATGGCTGAAGCTATAGGAGCCTTCTTCTTTAGCTTTGGTATCGCTTCTGTGGTCTATGGCAAGGCCAATACTATGATGAGTGGAATAGTGATCGGCGCCTCTCTTTTTATGGGCACTTTGATTGCCTCTCTGCTTGGAAGCAACGGGGTTCTCAATCCTGCAGTGGCTTTTTCTATCTATTCTTTCAATGCTATGTACATACTTGGACCAGTGGTCGGGTCTTTGGTTGGTTTCTGGACCTACACTTTACTTTCGGAGAAAAATCCTTGGAAAAAAGTCTAATCCACTCATACTCAAATGCTTCGCAATCTAGATATCCGTTTCATTAGTTTTTTTAAAGAGATTTCGGAGCCGTTGGCGCGTTTTTCTATCTTCGTCATCTTTTTTTGGTTTGGTATTTTGAAGGTACTGGGTCTTAGTCCAGCAGGGAGCATGGTCAAAGACCTTCTTGATCACACCATACCCTTCATGAATACTCTCATGATGCCAGACACCTTTGTCGTTTTGTTCGGAGTTTTAGAAATGGTTATAGGTATTTTGTTCTTAATCAAGGGATTGGAAAGGATAGCTATCCCTATCCTTTTCTTTCACATGTTTGCGACTGTGCTGCCTCTGATCTTTTTGTCGACACTGACCTGGACATCTTTTATGGTTCCCACTCTCGAGGGTCAGTATATTATTAAAAATCTGGTGGTAGTGGCTGTGGCTATTGGTATCGCCGCCCACCTGCATCCCATAGGTAAGAAATATGTCCTTTAGAAGATATTTAATTATTTTTTTTATATTGGTCAGCGCGGCAGCTGCTGTCTTTTATGTGGGCCTAAAGGACAAAACAGGTAAAAAGCCAGAAACTCAATCCGTCTCTACAATACAAGCCCATATTGATTCTTTGGGGTTTACTTTTGATGTTGCTGATACGGATGCCCTACGCCAAAAAGGATTGGGGGGGAGAGTTGCACTCTCCCCAGGCCAGGGTATGCTTTTTGTCTTTGATCATCCAGATCAATATGGTTTTTGGATGAAGGACATGCTTTTTTCAATCGACATTCTCTGGCTCGACGACCGGGGCTCGATTGTCACCATTGCAGCTGATGTTTCCACCTCCACATATCCCCAAATCTTTTATCCACAGGCGCCCTCAAAGTATGTAGTTGAAATCTTGGCAGGGGAAAGTGAAAAAAATCACCTAAAAATTGGAGATAAATTTTTTTTCCAAAATAATATCTAAAAAAAGTAATAAGTGAGGGCTGATTCGGCGGCTATCTTCACAGCCGCCTTTTTTTATTCTCATGTGTTAATTCTGGGTATAAATTGTTTTTAGTTTATTGAAATTGGAGTAGAATGTAGATATAAAATTATTAGAAAAAAGTCGAATACGACAACATAACTTAGCTCATATGGCTTCAAAAAAAGCAGCACCAAAAAAAGTTTCAAAGGTAAAAGCAGAAGCAAAAGTAAAGACCGTCACAGATGTTAAAAAGGTAGAAAATAAGGAAACCATTCTAAACGCAAAGCACAGCTTGGTCAAAAGTATCCAGAAACGCAATGGCTCTATAGTTTCCTTTGATATAGACCGCATAGCTAACGCTATACATAAAGCCATGCTTTCTACGGGTGAAGGCTCAGAAGAAGAAGCCGAGCTGGTGGCCAACAAAGTGTATGCGGATGTTGTACGTATTGCTAAAAAATACAGCAATTTCATTCCTACGGTGGAGGGGATTCAAGATTCAGTGGAAAAAGAGCTTATCCTAAGTGAGTACGTCAAGACGGCCAAATCATACATTCTTTATCGCGCTGAGCACGCCAAGCAGCGTGAAAAGCATTTTGAAATTCCAGAAAAAGTAAAACGTCTTGCGGCTGAGAGTAAAAAATCTTTTCGCAATCCTCTCGGAGAATTTATTTATTATCGTACTTACTCGCGCTGGATCGAAGAAGAGGGTCGCCGCGAGACTTGGGTAGAGACAGTTGATCGCTACATTTCATTCATGAGAGAAAATTTGGGAAGCAAGCTCAAAGAATCTGAGTACAAAGAAGTCCGTGAGGCTATTTTCAAACATGAGGCTATGCCATCAATGCGTTTGCTTCAATTCGCTGGACCTGCTGCTCGCAAAAACCATTCATGTGCTTACAACTGTTCTTTCACGGCACCTCAGTCGTTTCAGGATTTTGCTGAGATTATGTTTCTTTCAATGTCAGGTTGTGGAGTAGGCTTTTCAGCTGAGAGTTATAGTGCTCAGTCACTTCCTCAGATTAAATATCAGACAGGAAAGGTGGTTGAACATACTGTTGGAGATAGTCGTGAAGGTTGGGCAGATTCTTTTGCTTTTGGTATGGAACAATGGTTCATGGGTAATGATGTCAAATTCGACTATTCATTGCTTCGACCAGCAGGGGCTCGTCTCAAGACGACTGGGGGCAAAAGCTCTGGTCCAGATCCTTTGCGCCAGATTCATGATTTTACTAGATCAAAGATCTTGGCTCGCCAAGGACAGCACCTTTCCAACCTAGACGTACACGATATTGTTTGCATGATCGGTATGGGGGTGGTTTCTGGAGGAGTTCGCCGTACAGCTCTTATTTCTTTGTCTGATTTAGACGATGAAAAGATACGAGATGCTAAAAAAGGTCAGTTTTATATCTCAGAACCTCAACGCTCTTTGGCCAACAACTCGGCAGTCTACACCAAAAAGCCAACTAACACTGAGTTCTTAGAAGAGTGGATCTCTTTGGTCAAGAGCGGATCTGGCGAGAGAGGTATTTTCAACCGTGGAGGGTTGCCTACTTCTATGCCAGCTCGACGTGTGGCTATGGCTGGGGAATATATAAACAAATTTGGGACCAATCCTTGCGGCGAAATCATTCTTCGACCCAAGCAGTTCTGCAACCTTTCTGAGATTGTAGCTCGACACACTGACACCGAAAAGGATCTCATGCGCAAGATTCGCATCGCTACCATTCTGGGTACGTATCAGGCGACATTTAGCAATTTTATTTATCTTTCTCCTGAATGGAAAAAGAATTGTGAGGCTGAAAGGTTACTCGGCGTGTCTATTACGGGTATGTGGGATAGCCCAACTGCTCGCAAGCCAGAAGTTCTTCGAGCTCTCCGTGCAGAGGCTATCAATGTAAACAAGATTTATGCAAAGCGTTTTGGTATCAACCCGTCTGCCGCTATTACTACTGTAAAACCTTCAGGCAATCTTTCTCAGACAGTAGACTGTTCATCAGGTATGCACCCTCGACACTCTCAGTACTATATTCGTCGTGTGCGCATCTCTGCTACGGATGCTGTCTTTAAAATGTTGAAAGATCAAGGGGTTCCTTACCATGCAGAAATTGGGCAAAACATGGATAATGCTACTACCTATGTCGTAGATTTTCCTGTCCAATCTCCCAAAGGAAGTATTTTTAAAGATGACATGTCGGCTATCGAGCAGCTTGAGTTTTGGAAAGTAGTCAAGCTAAATTACACAGAGCACAATCCATCGGTGACTGTCTCCATTGGAGAAGATGAATGGATTGCAGTGGCCAACTGGCTCTACGCCAACTGGGACATTATCGGAGGCCTTTCATTCTTGCCTAGATCAAACCATGTGTACCAGCTTGCTCCTTATGAAGAGATTACAGAAAAGCAGTATAAAGAACTCATGAAACGATATGACAAGCTTGATTTCTCAAAAATCGTGGCTTACGAAAAAGTAGATAATACGGATGTTAAAAAAGAGCTTGCTTGTGCCGGTGGGGTCTGTGAGATTGAAGACGCAGCGGTGTCGGCAATGAGTGCGCAAGAGCAGAAATAGACAAAATAAAATTCCACAAGTACTTTCAGGGACACCCATAAATCTTTGCTAAGATTTTGGTGTCGCTCGGACCGTCGTCCTCCGCGACGTCCCTTCAAGTACTTGTGGAATTTTATTTTGTCTATTTTTATTCTCTGCTTTTGTGTAGTAACATTATTGTATGTTCAATAAATACGAGAATCTAGAAGGGCCTGCAATGACAAAGGAGATGCTGGTTGGTTTTTTGGAAAATGCACCCGTCGAAGAAAATACAATAAATGAAGTATATATTTGGATTGCAAGAGAAGGGGATAAACCTGAGGTAGATAAATTTAGAATTCCACTCGAGGCATTTGATATACTTGTTGTTGCACAGTATTATAAAAGGGCCCACGACCTCCTTCATGAAAGTAGGAGAGAGGCCGTGCGGTCAGGAGATGAGCTTTTAGTAGGTGAAATAGATCAAAAGTTAAATTTTTTAGATACCTTGGTAGATGAATAAAATAATTATTAAAGATATTCTTAAATTAAAATTATGACATTACTTATTGTCCTTGTTTGTGCGGTGATTGCGATGGTGGTAGGAGGGGTATGGTATGGGCCGCTCTTTGGCAAAAAATGGATGAAAATTGCTGTTCGTGATGCTGGAGATATTGAGGAACGCAAAAAAATGCAGAAGGCGTCCATGAAGCTTTATATTATTCAGTTTGTTTTAACTTTATTACAGGTCTTTATTCTTGCTTTTTATGTAAACACGTTCAGGAATTTTTCAGGCGTTCAAAATGCTTTCTTGATTTGGTTGGCTTTTGTCATGCCAACAGTCGCTGGAGCCTCAATGTGGAACAACGACTCTAAAAAAATAAAATGGAGCCGTTTTTTGATCCAGGCAGGCTACCAGCTCGTCATGTTCATTATCTTCGGCCTCATTCTCAGTATTTGGAGATAATCCAATAAACAGTAACTAGCAAAATAGCTAGAAGTACTTGACGGAGACTAGCGAGCGCGACGGCGCGAGCTCGAGGAAAATCTTAGCAAAGATTTATCCGTGCTCCGGAAAGTACTTCTAGCTATTTTGATGTTGTTGTATACCTATAAGCCGAATTCTGTAACAAGACTTGCGTCTTGCCGACAGTCATTTATCTGTGTAGCCGATTGCTCGGTACATCAAGCGGCACTCTTGCACACACCACCGAAGCGGCGCACACAAGCACGGCCTTGCACTCGGGTAAGGATTTTGCCGTTTCACCCCTTCATTTCGGAAGGGCTCACCCAAAAGTTTAGGAAAATAAATTTTCTTAAACTTTTGGGTGCCGTTCACTTTCGATCCCGGCGTCTCTGCTCGCACCTCGCGGATTGCTCCGTGCGGGAGTTACCCGCTACTCGTCTCCCAATTCACCGAAGTGAAAAGGGGAGTGTTCGGACTTTCCTCTCATATTCCTTAAAACCAAAAAATGATCCAGCAATACGAGCGACTGTCTGATATGCAACAACCCAATCTAACCACATTTTTTATATTAAAGCAAGGGTCAAAACATGTCTAAAACAGCCTTTTTTGCTATACTAACGAGTACAATATCCTCTTCTTCTAAAACATGGTCAGGAACATTTTTAAAACTTTAAATAAAGAAATAAGCGGCGTGCATCAAGCCGCTTTTCTCCTCGGTTTTTTTGCGTTGGCCTCTCAGTTTTTGGCTTTGATTCGAGATCGTTTGCTCGCTCACAATTTCGGAGCTGGCCAGACTTTGGATGTATACTACGCAGCTTTCCGGGTACCGGATCTGATCTATCTTTCCATCGCTTCCTTGGTTTCCATTTCAGTTTTAATTCCTTTTTTTTCAGGGATGATAGAGGATAAAAAAGAGGAAACCAAAGATTTTTTTGACGCTCTTTTTACTAGCTTTATGATCATGATGATAGTGGTCAGTGTCATTGCCTATATTTTTCTTCCCAAATTGACGAACATTCTTTTACCAGGGGCTAGCCTCAAAGAAGCGGCTGATGTGGCTAGCTTGTCTCGCATTTTACTCATCCAGCCAATCTGTCTAGGTATTTCAAATCTGCTTGGCATTGTCACCCAAATGTACAAGCGATTTTTTATTTACGCTCTCAGTCCTGTCTTTTACAATGCCATGATCATTTTTGGCATTATTTTTTTGTCCCCGTACTATGGGATCAAGGGCGTTGTGGCCGGAGTGGTTCTCGGGGGAATCGCGCATTTTTTAATTCAAATTCCTTTTGTTTGGCAAAAGGGTTTTGTTCCGCGCTTCAGGCTAAAATTTGATAGGAAGAAATTATTCAAAATCATGATGTTGTCCGTTCCCCGCACGATAACTCTGTCTGCTGTCAGTATAGAATCCATCTTTATCACTTCTTTTGCCTCGCTCATGAGTAGTGGTTCTATTGCTGTTTTCAATTTTTCCCTCAATCTCCAGTCGGTACCCCTGGCTATCATAGGAGTGAGTTATGCTTCTGCCGCCTTCCCAACATTGTCGGCTCTTTTTTGTAGAGGTGAGAGAGAAAAATTTCTGGAACATATGAATGTGGCTGCTCGTCAGATCATCTTTCTCTCCTTGCCGGTCACAGCCCTGTTCGTGGTTTTAAGAGCCCAGATTGTACGTGTCATTTTGGGTTCGGGACATTTCAGTTGGAACGACACCCGTCTAACGGCTGCCTGCCTGGCTCTCTTTACGGTTTCTTTGGTGGCTCAAGGGCTAGAGATTCTTTTTATTCGAGCTTATTACGCCGCCGGAAAAACTACCAAACCCTTGATGGTCAACCTCATATCCTCTGTTTTGACGATTACACTGCCGTATGTTTTTATGAAGCTTTTTACGGACGTACCGGTTTTCGCCTTTTTTATTGAAAGTTTATTTAAAATTGAGCATATTCCAGGGTCTATTGTGCTTATGCTGCCGCTTGGCTTTTCGATAGGGACTATCATAAACGCCATCGTCTTTTGGTTTATGTTTGCCAAGGATTTTTCTTCGTCAGCCAAACCTTTGACGGTGACATTTTTCCACAGTTTTGCCGGGGCTGTAATTATGGGGTTTGCAGCCTATATTGGACTGGGTATTTCGGCTCCGTGGTTTAACGACGACACACTCATGGGCGTTTTCTCACAGGGCCTTACTGGCGGGGTTTTTGGCATCGCAGTGGGCCTATTCATCTTGAAGCTCCTCAGAAATCCAGAGTTGGAAGAATTGATTCAGTCTTTGCAAGTTCGCTTCTCTCGCATTAAAAAAGACAAGATTGTTGTGCCAGAACCGGAGAAAGTGGATATTTCATAAAGTATAAATAGTCAGTACATTCCCGGAGCACGGACGAATTCTTGCTAGCGGCGGTTTTCTTTTTTGGGATAAAATGAAATGATGGCAGGAATAAATGAGACAAGAATAATAACTAGAATGATAGGAGTGATGTAATGATCAATGCCTGGGATGGTAGATCCAAGGGTGTAGCCTATGAGAGAGACTCCAGCCGTCCAAATAATCCCTCCAAGGACATTCCATCTGATAAAAGTTTTGTAGGGCATGGAGCTGATGCCCGCGAGTGGGGGAATCAGCGTTCTTACAATTGGGACAAAGCGAGCCAAGAGGACGGCTCGTGCACCATATTTTTCAAAAAAAACATGAGCCCGATCTACGTACTCTTTGCGAAAATAGAAAGTTTCTTTTCTTTCAAATAGGACTTTTCCCGCTTTTTTACCAATGCTATATCCTACAGAATCTCCGATGATGGCGGCTGCGATACTTCCAATTACTAAGGGCCAAATTTGAAGCAATCCCTGAGAAGCTAAAAGTCCAGCCGTAAAGAGCAGAGAATCGCCAGGAAGGACAATCCCTAGCAGAATCCCAGACTCCATAAAAATTGCGAGCCAGACCCCCAAGACACCAAAAAGACCAATAATATACTCAGGGTTTAAAAAATGTAGTATGGTCTGGAACATAATAGTAACCTTTAGTATACTATTTTTTTATTTATTTTTTGCTAGCTCTGCGTCAATGAGCGAAGTCAGTGTTTCATAGCTTATGGCCCCAGTGACCAAGGTTCCATCGATAAAAAGTGAAGGGGTCCGGTCAACCCCGAGGGCGTTTCCATCAGCGGTGTCCTGATCTACCGTAGCTTTGTTGGCTGCGCTTTTTAGGTCCGCATTAAATTTATTGATATCAAGACCCAAGGACGTGGCATAGCTAGCAAAAAGGGCGGTCTTATTTGCTCCGTAGGCCGTCCATTCGTTTTGATTTTTATAAAGAAGATCATACATTTCCCAGAATTTTCCCTGATCGCCAGCGGCGAGAGCAGCGAGGGAGTCTGCGGGCGCATTTGGATGGATAGGAAAAGTGCGGAAAATGAGCTGGACTTTTGAACCGTAATGAGCAATAGCCTGTCTCAGGGTTGGTGCAAAAACCATACAAGCTGGACATTCAAAATCTGCAAATTCAACGAGAGTGACGACGCTTGAAGAAGCTTCATCTCCGACTGACAAGCTAGTTGAGCTGCCACTAATGAGAGGAGAGCCAGCACGGATCAGGATTTTTGAGTCGGCTTTGGCTCCCGAGGCCAAGCCTGTTGGTTTTTGGGTGCTACTAGCAATCCACAAACCCCCGATGATAATAATAATTGTGCCGATAATGATGCCTATGACCACTTTTATTTCTTGTTTCATGTTTTATATATTAAGGTTTTTTTAATCCTTGAACCATTAAATTTTAGAATCGACGGATGTTTCCATCTGTGTGCGGTAACGAAACATAAAAAGCGAAAAGATAATGATGACTAGAGCCACGAGCGCTAGTAGGGGGATGGTAATAAAACCAAAATATTCAATATAGCGAGTAGTGCAGGAAACGCCTGCCACACAGGGCGCTAGATTTTCTGGAATAATGTTCCAATATAAAAGGTTTTGATAAATTGAGACGATCAAGCCAAAAATAGCAAGAGGGAGGGCATAAAAATGAACCCCACGGTCTTTTTTGAGGATACCGACGGCCAGGATGGCGACTAAAGGATAGATGGCGATGCGCTGGTACCAACAGAGCACACAAGGGGCAAACTTAAGGATTTCACTAAAATAGAGGCTTCCAAGCATAGCTAAAATACTGACGATCCAGGCCTTGTAGAGCCAATAAGAGGCAGGCAGTTGCTTTATATATGTAGGCATACGGGCTATTGTATAAAAAAATCAACTGAAAGGGAAGTCTTGGGTGTAGTGACACAAGAAGGGAATCTTTTTTTCATTGTCGATTTTTACGCTTTCAATCCCGGAGATCAAGGGCTGCAGGAGTTTTTTTAGATGATAAAGGCGCCGATCTGATAGAGCTTGGTCAGCAAGATAAAGATGTTTTTTTATCAGAGCTACAGCTTGGTCCGGATCAGTTATTTTTGCAAACAAAGTCATTTTACCGCGACGGGCGTCTTCTTCTTGATCATGAGCATCATCGCAGAGTTGCCTGGCTATTAAATAATGGTAAAAAAATAAATCCAGCTGCTCTGTCAGCCTGGCTGTGGTTTTTTCCCCAAGCTCATTGGTCAAATAGTCGCACATTAAGCGTACGCTGAGACTATGCCCGATTGATTTTTCGGCTAGATATTTTAGAGACAATCCATTGCTTATTTCCGCTGTGATCATCCGCGATACATATGAATCATAAAGTGAGGAGTACGCCGCACCGTATGCCTGTCGAGCATAGTTTTCAGCCAGCCTAGCAACGTGAAGCAGCTGGGTTTTGTGTCCATCGTCAAAAATATCATCATATATTCTGTGAGCGATCCAGCCCAAAAGGGAGGCCGCACCCAAGGCCCCGGCTCTCTCAAGGTGGTGAGTTTTAATTAAATTTGGATCAATCAGCTGGTAAAGAGTATCGTAGGGCAAAAGAGTTATAGAGTGATTGGCATCGTGGAGAAGGACGAGGTCCAAAGCCTCAGTAAAACTTTTGTTTCTTTTGACGCGGCCCACAATTTCTTGATGGATTTTTTCTCTTTGATCTGTGTTGCTTGCGTATAAAAATAAACCCTCAAGCTTGATGGCCAAGGTAACATCGTCTGAGTGAGCATAAGTCGTCTCGTTACAGGAGTCTATCTTTTCAATGTACAAATCAGTATTTTGGAGCTGGTACAGTTTTTCCTCAATTTGCTTACATAGATCTAATATAAATCTTTCCGTTACAGCTCCTATGCCGCCGAGACGGATCAGGCTGCTCGCCAAAAGCGCTTGCCATGTTTTGTCATGGACATTTATAAATATTTTTGTAAGCTGTTTGACAAACAAATCCTTCTTTTCACCCCTGTACCATCTAGACATACTCCACCAGAAAAAATATGGCAGATGATAGTAGTTTGAAGAAAATGAAGAGGATGATGGGTCCGAACCGGTCAGTGATTTTTCCAAGATATCTTCCAAATATTTTGTGAGGCCAGGAGTATCGATATTAATGATAGCCAAGGTCTCAGCTATGGCGCTATTGACCACAGGGTCGATATCCGACCATTTTTCTTTATCTACATTAAGCCAAGTGCAGTATGGTCCACCAGGAGCCGTTTCATTATCAGTGAGATGATGAACAAACCAGGCCCAGTCGGCTTCCTTGATGGATTGAGTTTTGGCCAAAGCCAAAAAAGCACGAGAAGTGTCGTCTAAATCGTCTGGATAGGAAATCAGCTCAGGATAGGCACGGTGCTGCTTGTCGGATTTCACTTGGTAATTCCATGAGGATTCTGCCCTTTTCTGATCAAGTAAAAATACGCAGGTTCCATCACATATCTTTTTTGCTCTATCGTCAGGAAATTCACCGAGGCAATTTGCTATTAAAGCGGCGGAAAAAACTACTGGTCCAAAACCACCGTCAGCTCGTTGGCGCGAGGCAAGCTGAACAAGCCCTGCCGATATGGCATTGTGTACACGTTCTTTTGTTTTCATCTCTTTAATAATTTTTTAAGGGAAGGGTGCAGATAAATATAGCTCCAAATGGGTTGTTTGGGCCTATTGTTGCCACCTTGATGTTACCGCCAAAATCTTTTTCAATAACATGCTTGGTAGTTGCTAGGCCTAGGCCACAGCCACCACTGGATTTTGAAGAGAGACTTTTGGTAGAGAAAAAAGGTTCAAATATTTTTTCGGATAATTCCTCGGGGACACCGGTTCCATTGTCTTTGACTGACACGGTAATAGTTTTCGCCGATTTGTTTAGACAGGTTTCTATAAAGACATTTTTTGGCTCGTCGCCAATCTTCATCTTGCAGCCCTCAATAGCATTCGAAATAAGGTTTATCATTATTTGGTAAAATTTTATTGAGTTTCCACAAAAAAGCATTTCACACACTGGCTTTTTAAAGATTATTTCGACTTTAGCTTCAAGGGCACTGTAGCGTAACATCAGGAGCGCTCTTTCTATTTCTGTCGCAATCTCGAACATCGACGTAGTTTCTTTTGTGTGAATGTGCTGACGACAGGCATTGACATAATCCTCAATCTTTTTACCTGTCCTTCTGGCATTGTCTATGTGAAAAGACAAATCTTCGATTTTATTATCCGATTGATTTTCTGATATTTGCTGAGCGCTGAGAGACAGGGCTGTCAGGGGACTCATCAAGTCATGAAAAAGGCCGGCAGAGAGCCTCCCGAATTCGACAAATTTATATATTTCCACCAGTTTTTCATTTTGGAGCCTTTGGACTTCATCAGTTCGTTGTTTGACCGTCACCTCGAGCTGATCCCTTTCCTGTTTCAAATCTTTTTCTGATTTCCTGGCACGTCTGAGCGACCTCTCAATTTCTCTATTTGAAAGCCAAGATAGGATGGCAATGACTGCGAGAGTGGCCGCATACTCCAACTGATCATCAGTCCCAAAGATTTCGTTTTTCCAGCTAGCGTCCACGAGGATCAGATCGGTGCTCTGATAGTATCCAATAATACAAAGCATGGATATAATGCCTGCAGTAAGCCAAAGGCCGACGCGTGGGCTGATCACAATGCTAGTAATAAAGATAACTAGTGCGTAGTTGAGCAAGACAGAAGGCAGATCTCCTCCCCAGGTGTAGGCTCCGTAAGTGATAGCTATGGTGTAAAGTCCAATAAAAACGTATGACACAAAGAGATAACCTTTGCGAGCCAGCAAATACAAAAAACAAAATAGACAAGTAAAACCAATAAAAAAGAGAGGTGGAATGCCAATAAATCTGGGCCCTTCTTCTACATAGGTTAACAGATCCAGAAGGCTGAGCACTACAAGGAAACTTGAAAGTGAGAACAGGATCACATTTAAGATGAATCCCTTACGACGTTTGTCCTCATCTAAAGACCGAGATTCAAAACACAAACGGTAAAAACCGCGCATGAAGCATTTCATCCGCAACAAAACTTTTTCATAAGCCGCTTCGCGCAGAGGCTGATGATTGGTGGTGCTGAGCTGTTCTGTCATAGGCGGTATACCGTACTCATTTCTAAAGTAATCCACGGTTTGGATATCTAGCTTATAAGCTTAGTTCCAGGGAGTGAATTGATCAGTAGAGCGAGTGGGGACCACATTTTGTGGTGCCGATCTGATTGAGGGATCGACTAAAAGCTGTTTGATAATATGTGACATGACAATTTTACCTTTTAACCTCTATCCACACAATAAAGGGTGAATACAATGTGTTCGACAGCACCTGTATTCAGTGAAGAGTATAATCTTTTGAGGCTGAAGATAAGCTCAAGGGAAAATCAATTTTTTTGAAAGAAAAGTTTTGTGAGAAAGTGTCAATAAGTGTCTTTTCTTGCAAAGCAGACTTGGTCACAGGTCTCGCACTGGTGTGCTCGCCCGCGACCCCGCCTCCTTCGCCTTCGCTCAGTCCGGCTTTCAAGTCCTCTCCTCAACTCAACAGCCACCAAGAAAAGAGACACGACATGAGTCGTGTCTCTTTTCTTGGTGCCGGGGAGAGGACTTGAACCTCCATGGATTACTCCGCTTGCTCCTAAGGCAAGTGCGTCTGCCAATTTCGCCACCCCGGCATTTGTACGGGCACAGTTTCCTTTCTGTACTCACGTGTCCACCCAGTAGGAGTCGAACCTACGACCATCTCCTTAAGAGGGAGCCGCTCTACCAACTGAGCTATGGGTGGATATCAATTTTGCTATTTATACCAAATTTTGTCGCCGGTGCCCAGGGTGGGACTCGAACCCACACGACTTTTTAAAGGTCAGAGGATTTTAAGTCCTCCGTGTATACCATTTCACCACCTGGGCATTGGAGGCGCAGGCCGGAATCGAACCGGCGCATGTCAGTTTTGCAAACTGCTGCGTTAACCACTTCGCCACTGCGCCATTCGGGGGATCAGTCCCTGAGCTGAACCCGACGAGTAACAGTAGAATAGCAGAAATCTTCTAAGGTTGCCACTCTGTCAGAGTCCCAGCACGTCTCTCAAATTTATCTGCCTTCCGGATAAATTTTTCCTGCGATTTTGGAAAAAGAGGGTGGTGAGTGATTTCATCAAGAGTATAGGCAATATCCCAAAGGTCTTTGTCTGTAGTAATCCAGTCGGTGCCAAGCTGACGTAGATCAAAGGGCCTTGAATAGCTTCTCAAGGTCTTCTCCCCATTTTTATTCAGAAAATATTCATGAAAATATGAGGCCACTAGCTCACGTATATTTCGGTAGATAGGATCGCGAAAACGCAGGCAGGCGTGGTTGGTTTTACTAATAGCGCCCCAATAACCGTTTTGTCTATAGAGAGCAATGATGTGGTCTCCGTCTGACGGAGTGGTTTTGAGGTCAAGTAAAAGAGGTTTTTTACCGTGGATCCAGAGGGCCAGCCCAGCCAGGAGGGCTCCCTCGAGGCAATGGGCTTTTTTTTCGGACAAGACTCGTCGTGGAGACATGTAGGTTTCGCCCTTTTTTTCGAAGTTATACGCTAAAGTTTCGAGAAAATCCTGGATCTTTTCAGGGGTGCTTAATTTATTGAGAATGTTGAATTCTCTCTTAGTCAAACCAAAATCTTTCATTAGGCCATTTTAACACAAACTCTTGAAATAAATTTTCAGGTAAGGGGTATTATACGGGTATAAAGGTCCCAAATTTTTATTAAACTAATCATAAATTTATGAAAAATATAGTCGCTCATTTTGAGATTCCTGCAGAAGATCTTGTTGAAGCTCAGGATTTTTACTCAGCAGTTTTTGGTTGGAATTTTAAGCCTTGGGATGAAAACTATGTCAGTGTCATTGCAGCCAAAAGCAATGAAAAAGGAATGTCACTACAGCAAGGTGCCATCAATGGGGGAATCCAAAAACGTGGCCCCCGCACAGAGGGTCCAACAGTGGTTGTTTCTGTCGAAGACATTGATGACATCATAGACAAAATAATGGTCGCTGGCGGTAGTATAGTCCTTCCCAAGGAGTCAATGGATGGCATGGGTTTTTACGCCCAATTTAAGGACGTAGACGGCAATCGTCTCGGACTTTTTCAACCGGCTAAAAAATGAACAGCCTAGAAATATAAATAAAACCCTCATTATTCTGAGGGTATTTATTTTTAATTGCTGTTCGGCTCTTGCGTATTGACAAAATAGTCATATGATTGAGTAAAGGTCGGAACTCTTTATTCGTATAATTTGTTCCATTTACTCGTTACTAATTATTAATATATGAAATATAAAAATCTAAGTAAAGGCTTTGGTTTGTTGGGAGTGATACTTATTATTGTGGTTGCCTTGATTGTCGGTGGTGGAGTTTACTATTCCGTCAAAAGCACGGGCCAAGGAAATAACCCAGCGATGTATTCCACCGCTACCTCTACTTTGGGTGCCTCTTCTACAACCTCCGCAGCAGTAGGGTCAAGCAATCCGATGAGTTTGCGAGGGCTTTTGGCTATAGGGAAAAATGTGATGTGTACTTTTAGTCAGACCACAGCACAAGGGCAAACCTCAGGTACAGTCTACCTCTCAGCAAATATGCTGAGAGGAGACTTCTCTTTGGTAACGGCCTCTTCTGGCAAGGCCATAGATTCACACATGGTTCGCCAAGGGAACGACGTCTATTTCTGGTCTAGCGCCCAGGCTAATCAAGGGGTAAAGATGAATTTTGAGCAGATCACGCAAAATCAATCCCAGAGTCAAGTCCAGGCCCAAAGTAATGCAGGAGTGAGCCTGGATGCCCAGACGGATTATAAGTGTACAGACTGGGCAGTTGATCAGTCTAGGTTTACTTTGCCTACAACAGTAAAGTTTGTAGACGTGTCAGCTATGATGAATAGTCAAATTAAAATTCCAACACCGACCTCGGTTCCAAGCTACTAATTTTCAAACAGATAAAACGGCAACAAAAACGGCAACGAAGAAGACAGACCCGCGCGTAAAGCAAACGGGCCTGTTTTTAACCCAGAGGGTGAGGCTTTTCCTTGTGAGACTGCGAGTCCGTCAGCAAGGAGAAGTCATACTCTCTGACTATTTGTTTGGTTTCGGCTCCGTTAGTGGCACGGAGTTCTACCCGGATCTGAGGCTTGTTCACATGCACCTTGTGGATTTCAAGCGAAATCTGCAGGATGCATATGCGCCCTTTGCTGAGGCCCAGCTTCCACTTTTCGACAAAGGTTTTGCCATCAAAGAAGATGCGCAGTTCATCGATGATAATCAGGCCGACATTCTTTTCCAAGCCCGACGTTCGAATAATGGCTACAGCGACATCCGCCTGGCCAGATGGAATATTGATCTTTTTTTCGATCCCTGTGTCCTGGACACATTGATGAAGAAATTTCATTAAACCCTCCGACAAAACCATTTGCCCTAAATGTTTTTTCAACATTTCCTCATCCTCGCGCACGAGTCTTGGGTCTCGCAGACTCAATCTCCTGGTCGTGGATTTGGGGTTTTTATCTGGTAGTGGCATTTGCACCCCTTTCTATTTGTTATTCTTTACTAATCATAATAGACTTGATTATTTTTTGCTAGTCAACTGGGGCTCGACTTTTTTCTTTATCCTTGTATTATGGCCCTAGGACTGAACATTAAGGAGAAGACATATGAAATTCAAAAGCCGGATTCGGACTTTGGAGCACGAAATCAATGGGCAGAGAAACGAGCTCAAAAAAACCAACCAAGGCGAAGAAAAAGCCAGGAAAAAGTGGGCAAAGGGATACGGCGGTTTCTTGAAAGCCGTCGAGCAAATAACCAAGATCAAAACCCACGGCACCAAGAAAGAGGCCAACCTGAAAGAAAAAATTCAGGGGTGGTCTGCCAAAAGCACTGAGCTCACCAAAGAAAGAGATGCCTTCAGAAGGCACGCAAAGGATATTCAGGAAGTTTTGATCAGGCTCGGCACCGAGCGTACTATGCTGATGGAGCAACAGACCAATGATGTCAAAGCAATCGACGAGATTGTCACACAGGTCTTTGCTCTCAACGCCACCGTGGTCAGAGCTTCTCAAGATAGGGAAGATTGCCTCAATCGACATGTCTTTCCAAGGCTGGTGGACGAAAGGGGAAGGCTCAGCTCCCAGATCAGCTTTACCAGTGCTGATGGTTTGCGCCGGGTGGTAGCCATGGTCAACAGTATGACCATCGTGCGGGGGGACATGGCCAGTCAGGCCATGTCAGAGATCCAGCGTTTCTTCGAGCGTTTTCAAAAAACAACCTCGATGAATGTAAACATGAGGGCCCTCTACGAGCTGACTAAGCAATTGCTCATCGAGAAGACCTCATTCAAAGTCGGTCCTGACCTTTACCGATTTCTCGCAATGTCCCTCGATAGCGAGGTTCTTCCGGAGCTCAGCTTGGCCCAAAGGTTATTGCGTCAGAGTATTCGGTCAGAGAAGACAAACTCGTACATCCGGATCTACGAACGCCTCAGCCAGACGGACAAGTGGACAGTCGTTCCACAGTCGTGACGGCTGATCTATGAGGAAAAAACCAAAAAAACGCATCACTTTGACAAGGGGTGCGTTTTTCTTTTATCTCGTCACGCATGAAGGAAAGATTAGGTGCCAGGATTTGTATAAGAGGGTAGGTCGATAAAGTCTTTTATAAGCCTAACATTAATAACTAATAATAGTGTAATAATATGCTTAAAATAAACCCATATCTAAATTTTCCAGGCAATGCAGAGGAGGCTTTTAACTTTTACAAGTCAGTCTTTGGGGGTGAGTTTGCCTACCTCCAGCGCTATAAGGATGTAAAGGATTTACCAAATGCTGATAAGTTTTCTGAAAGTGATAAGGAAAAAATAATGCACATTTCTCTACCTATCGGAAAAGAAAATGTACTCATGGCTAGTGACTCTATTGCATCGATGGGGCACCCTATAAAAATAGGAGACAATTTCAACCTCTCAATCAGCACCGAAAGTGAGAAAGAGGCAGACGAAATCTTTGGCAGATTGGCGGCTGGCGGAAAGGTAGAAATGGCCCTCGAAAAAACTTTCTGGGGCGCTTATTTCGGAATGTTGCAGGATAAATTTGGTATCTGGTGGATGATTAGCTATGACTACAATCTAAAAACCGTTGTAAAGGAGAATTAAACCTATCACAAGAGTAAAGATGCCGCCAAAAATAAGGACACCATAGCGATTCATTTTTTCGTAAAGTAAAACCGTGAGGTTTGGAAAAAAGAGGATAAAGATTCCTTTGATCAAAGCGATCCAGCCGATGATAGTAATAAACAATTGTAGTCCAGAACTCCAAATATTGTTGAGGGCCACAATAATAGCCCCTATCATTAAAGCGCTAATCCCGGAAAACCACACCATGCCCCGACTCTGACCTGATTCTTCAATGAATGAAACCAGACCCTTTTTGTTGACCAATATAGACAAACCTAATACAGAAAAAACAATTCCTAACGCCTGCGCAATCACAACAGTGATGTTCATATGGTTATAATTAGTGGGTAAAACCTACTGTACTATTATAACCCTAAAAAATATCCAAAACAAAAGCCCACCTCATGCAGACGGCGGGCCCTGTTGGGTGGGTATTTTGCGATGAGCACCCTGATCAGGGTTTCGGTGTTTTTAGCTTTTCCCATAATACTATGGTGAATACGAAAACCCAATTTATTATGGATAACGGCCATATAAAAATGTTTGCCAAGACCCCATTAAGGTAGGATTCGTTGCTGGCCTTTGAGGCGTGAGCAAGTGCTTTTTGGGCGTCACTGCTCGCATTTTTTATGAAGAACGATCTCAAGACCTCGTGTCTCAGTGTTCTTCTGGCTGAATCAATGGAACAAACTGCGCCGAGAATGGCCAGGCCGAACCATAACAAGCCGTAAGTAGTAAGCCACGATAGAGTATAGGACATATGCAATTGTCTTTCGTTGTTGTGGTATATAAACCACCTAAATCTGGGAAATATAATACATTAAAAAAATAAATTGTAAATAGATGTAGTCAGGCCAGGATTATCCTTCGTACGCCTTTTCTAGCTCCGCTATGTTGATTTTAGTCATTTTGAGCATAGCCTGCATGACCCGAGCGGATTTTTCCGGATCAGGATCACTCATGAGCTCGCCAAGGGCTTCAGGTACTATTTGCCAAGTCACCCCAAATTTGTCTCGATTGATCCAGCCACACTGTCCCTTTTCCCCGCCCTCGGAAAGCTTGTCCCAAAACCAGTCAACTTCATCCTGGGTTGTACAATTCACCAGAAAAGAAACTGCCCCGCTGAACTTAAATTGGGGACCTCCGTTTATAGCTGTAAATTTTTGGCCCTCAAGCTCGAATGAAATCACCATTACCGATCCCTCTGGTTTTCCCGAAGCCTCAGCGGCCTCCTTGCTGTAGCGGCTAATGTCGCCAACCTTAGAATTTTTAAAGATAGAAACATAAAACTCCGCGGCCTCTTCAGCTTGTGTGTCAAACCATAAAAATGGTGTGATTTTTTGATCAAGATTTTTCATAAGTTTTTAAGGTTAAATTAATAATTAACTGGCTAGCTTTGTGTAAACCACCAAGCGATGGTCATACGTGGTGTAGTCCGCTGTCCATTGGCCTTGGCAGGTAATTAAATTGAGGTATGACCCGTCACTCTGGTTGAAGATTCTTTGGAGAGGTACCACTTGGTAGGGGTAAGTGTCGCTTTCTATCACTGTAAAGTGAAGGAGCTTGTTATCTGCCGTCACTATGGATACATCATCTCCAGGTTTTAAATCAGCCAGATGCTCAAACACTCCGGCTAGTGAGAATCCGTTATCCAAATGACCCGCAATCACAGCACTCCCTGTCATTCCTGGGGCAGTCCCGTATTTATACCACCCTACATCGGTAAAATTGTGTGGAGTCGACATATTGCCGCTACTAGTCACTC
>JAQTMP010000008.1 GCA_028714275.1 Candidatus Paceibacterota bacterium | reverse complement strand
GAATCCGACCCAGGCGTAGAGCCGCCTTATGGGTGTATATGTATTCATAGATCACGTTTATTAGCTGATAATTGGACCGTACTGCCACGACCGGCAGTAAGCCGACCGCAATCATCTCTGGCTAAGCCAAGTGATCTGTGGTCGATTTACTGACCACAAAATAGAAAAGACACCCGAGGGTATCGGGTGTCTTTCCGTATTCATTCTTTAATCTAGGTAGCCTTCTTTGGACGGAGCACTAATGACCACTGAGGGGTGCGACGAGCGCTTTTTACCACGATCTCCGGATTAGCGCTTACTCCACTGGGGTGCTTTTCGAGCCTTTTTAAGGCCGAATTTTCGTCGTTCCTTGGCGCGAGGATCTCGCATAAGGTAGCCTAATTTTTTGAGAGGGGTGCGAAGTGAGGCGTCATAGGTAGCTAAAGCACGGGCAAGCGCATGTCTTACAGCTTGAGCCTGTGAGCTAATACCTCCACCAATAGCGTGGATCGTCACCGTAAATTTCTGGGGAAGCTGCTCCTCTACGGCATCGAAAGCATCAGTCACAATCTTCTGGAGCTGGCTAGTCTTGAAATAATCCGCGAGCTCCCTATCGTTGATAGTGATGGAAAATTTTGAGGCTGGAGTCAAGCGAGCACGAGCAGATGAGGTCTTGCGGCGACCAACGGACTGGGTGTATTTTGTTTTTTCGGCGGTAGTAGGCATTTGTTTATTTAAATTATTTTTCTTGCTGAATTTTTATTCTGTGACCGTTAAATTTTTAAGCATGACATCTCGAAGCTTGTTTGTTGGAAGCATGCCCTTGATTGCTTTTATGAATAGAGCCTCATAACCTTTTTTGGCTACCAATTCTTTTGAGCTTAAGATTTTTTCTCCACCTGGATAGCCAGAATAAGTCATGTGAGTAGTGTTCTTGGCCTTGACTTCATCAAGAGAAATTAACGAAGCGTTGGTAATAAGCACTTTGACATCGGCCACTGTGTTTTTACGGAAAGTTGGTTCATTTTTACCCATCAAAACCATAGCCGCCTGGGTGGCTACCCGTCCGAGTTTCTTATTTTTAGCGTCGATAGTGTGTGTGGTCATGGTTTTTTAGTGAGTGTTCCTATTTATAGCAGATAACTTATACAAGTTCAATAGTCGACATTTTGGCTCGGTCAGAGACGCGGGTGGGCATTTTGATGATGCGAGTGTAGCCTCCATTGCGGCCTTTATATTTTGGCGCAATCGTTTCCACGAGCATATCCGCCACTTTACCCTTGCCGATACTTGCTTCAATCAAGCGTTTATTGGCTGGGGTACCAGAAATCGCCTTAGTCATAAGCTTCTCAGCAAACGGACGGACTTCTTTTGCTTTTGGCTCTGTAGTCACGATCTTGCCATGCAAAAAAAGTGAGCGAGCCAATGAGCGCATCAAAGCCTTGCGCTGATCCTTGTCTCGTCCTAATGTTCGGTATGATTTGTGGTGTTTCATTTTTTTTAATTTATTTTTTTGCTTTTCTTACTTTTTCTGGCTAGGCCTTGAGTGAAAGACCGAGATCACTAAGCATTTTTTTGATTTCCTCTACTCCCTTGCCTCCAAGGCCCTCAATTTCGAGAATATCTTTTTCCTTTTTACGAACCAAACCTCCCACGGTGCGGATATTGGCATTGGCCAAGGCGTTGATAGTGCGAGCTGACAATTCTAGTGACTCAGTGCGTGTCTTTAGAATATCTTCATATTCCCCACCCTTTTCAACTGCTGATGAAGTAGAAGACTCTACATCTACGCTGCTGGTTTCAACTATTTCGACATCTTCCTTGAACCCAACGATAGCTTTGAGCTGAGTGATCATAATCTCGATTGACTTTTCGAGAGCAAAACGAGGAGTGACAGTGCCATCAGTTTGAATAAAGATATTGAGCTTATTGAAATCTGTTCGATTGCCTACGCGCATATTTTCTACCTCGTAATTGACTCGGTGAATTGGGGTAAAGATAGCATCTAGAGCGATAGTGCCAATGTCAACTTTGTCTTTATGAAGAACCTCTTTAGCCACGTAGCCAAGACCTTTTTCTACAGTCATCTCAATTGAGAGTTCGGTCCCTTTGTCAGTGATATTTGCAATAGGAGCCTCAGGGTTGAGGATTTTGACCTGACCTGGAGCATCGATATCGGCGGCTGTGACATTTTTGACACCTTTTACTTTCAGGCTGAGCTTGAGTGGCTCATCAGAAAGCATTTCGATGCGCACTTTTTTAAGATTGAGGATAATATTGATGACATCCTCCTTGACGCCTGCAATAGTAGAAAATTCATGGTCTACTCCGGCAATCTTGATACTGGTAATAGCGGCACCTGGAAGGGATGAGAGGATGATGCGGCGAAGTGAGTTGCCAAGAGTGTGCCCGTAGCCAGGGTAAAGACCGTCAATTTCATAGCGGCCGATGAAATTACTTTCTTCGATTACTCGTGGTTTTGATGGCAATACAACGTTGTAGTCAGACATAATATTTTATTAAAAATTAATTTATAATTTTCGCTTATTTTATCGCTTATAAAATTCAAGAACAGCTCCGAGATCAAAAAGCATCTCAGCTCCTTCTATTTTTGGCATGTTGACAACAGTGGCGGTATGCTTAGCCTTGTCATAGGCAAGCCAGACAGGAACAGCGGTATCTTTTGTCTTATCATCAATTTCCTTGAAAATAGCATTGGCAGCACTTCCATTTCGGATGCCCACAACATCACCCTTAGACACTCGATATGAAGGGATGGTGACTTTCTTGCCATTTACGGTGATGTGACCGTGGGAAACAATTTGACGGGTAAATGAGCGAGTGCGACCAAAACCAAGCCTGTAGATGGCATTGTCGAGACGAAGCTCAAGTGACTCATACAAGTCATTGATTGGAGAGCCGCTCTTCTTGGCGATGACCGTTTTGACGTATTTCGCAAATTGCTTTTCAGACACCCCGTAGGTCAGACGGGCTTTTTGTTTTTCCATCATCTGTAGACCGTAGTCTGATTTAGCTTTTGGTTTTTTGGCGCCGATCTTTTTTTCCACTACAAGCTGGAACTTCGCATTTTGCGTTTTTTCAAAGATTGGGGCTCCTAGACGGCGAGCTATTTTAAATTTTGGACCTCTTATCATATTTTTAAATTATTTTTACTTTATTATTTATATTTTTCTCAATGACTATCGATACCCTATACTCGTCGCGGTTTTTTGGGTTTTGGACCGTTGTGAGGCACAGGTGTGACATCCTTAATACTCAAAATATTTATCCCCTTAGAAACAAAACCTCTGATCGATGATTCTCGACCAGAGCCTACGCCTTTGACTATGACCGCCACCTCTTTCATTCCGAGGGTCTGTGCCTTTGCCCCAAGAAGCTCGCCGACTTTTGCAGCTGCAAAAGGAGTTCCTTTTTTTGCTCCCTTGAAGCCGATGGCCCCTGATGAGGATTGAGCAATCACATTGCCTTTGGCGTCCCCGAGAGTAAGGATGGTGTTGTTGTAGGTAGACTGCACAAAAAGTGTGCCGGTGTCTACCCGCTTTTTTAGGCTAGCCATCTTGACAGGAGTGGCTGTATCAACGGCTTTATCCTGCGCTGCTGCGCCTTTTGTTTCTTCATCTGTTTTAGTTACAATTTTTTTCTTACCCATAGGAATTTGTGATTAAAATTTATTATTTGAGTCTTTTAAATAAGACTAGGTCTTTGACTCCTTGCGCCGGCCGGTACCCATAGTCTTCTTAACCCCTTTATGGGTGCGGGCATTTGTTTTGGTACGCTGTCCACGAGCTGGAAGTCTCTTGGCATGTCGACTGCCACGGTATGATTTAATGTCCTTGAGACGCTTGATGTTTGAACTAACCTCACGTTTGAGATCGGCCTCAATTTTATAACCTTCCACAATAGCGCGGATTTTATTTTCTTCGTCTACTGAAAGCTCCTTGGCTTTTCGGCCAAAATCGATAGCGGCCTCCTTTAGAATCATTTGAGCTCGGGAACGGCCTATACCGAAAAGAGCAGTGAGAGCTATCTCAAGTCTTTTTTCATCTGGAAGTGTTATACCTAAAATACGCATTATTTTTTAAATTTATTTAAAGGGTTTTTGATTAGCCTTGTCGCTGTTTATGGCGAGGGTTTGATTTGCAGACAACATAAAGATAGCCCTTACGTCGGACGACTTTACATTTTGCGCACATTGCTTTGACTGAAGTTTTGACCTTCATGTGTGTTGATTAAAGCGACTAATAAACCCTGCCCTTTTGGTTATTTAGGGCGTGAAAAAGAGTATAACCTATTTACATTCTTTTGACAATCCTCCCCTTCCCACCGTATGGATCGAGCTCTACAGAAACCCTGTCACCCACTAGGACTCGGATACGGTTCATCCGCATCTTGCCTCCTAAATAGGCCAAGATATCATTTTCTTGACCGTCTAATCGGACACGGAAAAGAGTGTTGGGCAACGCCTCGGTGACTACGCCGTATGCGGCTTCAATACTTTTTTTGGTATCCATTAGGAATAAAATGGGGGCGAGTACTATAGTATAAAAAAATACGGCCTATGTCAATCAAAATCAACGCCAAACCAAATGGCCAGGCCGTTAATTTAATCTCTGGATGACAATTTTATCCGTTGAGTCCGGAAAGGTGCTCTTCCAGAAAGGCTTGATGACGGATTCAGCATTTTCAAAGCCATACTTTTGAAATACGATCTGGGCTTGGGTACGATTGAGTCCCTTCAAGTCATTTTTTAAGAGTTCATTTGAAAATGTCTGTTTTATAGTCGTGGTACCCGTCAAGGTAAAGGCTAGGCCAGCACTAGTAGAAGTCGATATTTCAAAGGAAAGCTTGTTTACGTCATCGGATGTCACGGGCGTACTCGTAGCGGCAATCACCTGGACTAGACTAGTGGTGTCAAAAATAAATGCCGTAGCCACGCCTTTTTCGCTGATAGTAGTTGAATTGGTCGGATGATTGTCGCCGGTTGAAGTGGCTTGATCTGTGACGGTGGCTTGAGGAAGGAGGGTGTACTTTATAGAAATGCTATCTGGATCTAGGGTAAAACGGTCTGGTGTCTGGCTGATTATTTTTTTAGTTAGGCTATCACGGAGATCCTGCTCGAGTGAAGAAGTGGCCTTGGCCATATCCTCATCAGCCACTTTTTTTACTAGACCGCTAGCCCCTCCAGTAATGGAACCCTTGGATCGAGCAAAAAAACCTGTATATTTTGGAGTGCCTTTAAATCCAACAATTGTAAAATCCTGAGGGTCCGCATTGTAGGATGAGCCAGCGGCATCAGCAATAATAGCGGCGTTGACACTACCAGGTGTAAGCTTACCGCCCACTATACTTTGCCCTGGCACCAAGACACCTTTCACAAGATGATAAATACGACCATCTGAGGTCTGAAGACGAGTAGTGGCTACGAGTTCTTGAGCAGATTTGCTGTAATTATTAAAAATGACCACGTTGCCTGTGGCCTTTGTAGAAACAGTTGTCTCCCCCGTCGCTGGAACATCAACACTGGCTGTGTCTTCCAAAGTCAGGGTTTGGAAGACAGGAACGGTAATGCCGGGAGTCGCTGCACTAGATGTAGCATCGGCCTCTATGGTAGTCGAGGTCGCCACAAAAGACTGGTGGTCTAGGTTGAAAACATCCGAATGGACCGTGACATAGACTGTCGCCCCAGAAAACAACAATGAAAGAGCAAAAACCAAACCTACGATAGAAGTAGCTGCAATAATCCATAAAATAATCCTGGGCGGATTGTGCTCGTATAGGATATCCTCGTAGTCGTCCTTCTCTTCTCGTACGTCGTCCGGGATTTCTTCCTGTACCTCTCGTAGATTTTGTTCAGGTTTATATTCTGGCTCAGGCAGCGTCTCTTTTGTTTTAGGCTTTTTTGGTGAAATAGTGAGATTTCGGATACTTCGCTTCTCAGGAGGAATAATATCTTGAAAAGTAGGTTTCATATGTCTCTAGTATAGCACAAAGATTTTACAGATCAGGAAAGTTTCTGATCAAAAAGTGTGGAAAAAGTGAGGACCACATCTTGCTCTGCTTCCGGATCAAAGCTACAGTATTTTGCTACATCTGCAGAGGTCAGTCTGGTCACAGAGAAATTGCCTTCAGCAAAGGAAAACTGGTTGTACTGCTCCCCTTCCACAAAATCAGAAAACAAAGGACTAATATCGTCGTGAGCAATAAGTAAAAAACGGCTCGGCAAAGATGTTCCGACCGAAAGACTCGTCAAAGTCTTGCTGAAAAAACTGAGCCAGTCCGCTCTAGCTTTTTTGATGGCTGCTTCCACTTTAGCTTGCATAGATGGATCAATGGATTTGCTTTGCCAAAGTCTGAGTAGCGATGAAGCCACTTCCCCTGTGACATGCATATCCTGAGACAGTGAGCGGACCAAAGCATTTTTCCCGTATGGAAAAGTGACTGTTTCCGAAATGGCATTATTTTTGATTAGGGTTAGCTCTGTCAGCTCTGAAGTAACATCTACGAGCATAAAATGCCCGAGAGAACTCCAAATATCCCGAGCTGTTGAAAAGGCTACCAAGGAGAGAGAGTGCAAGGTCAACTTACCGGGGTGAAGATGTTTAGTAATAGTCGAAGTTACTTTCTGCACTATATTTTTTTCGGCAAAGCTCAAAAAAAGCGACAGGTCGATCTGATGGGCCGTCTTGTGTAGCGGTGAAGATAAATGATAACCATTCAAGGAAACACTCACGACTCTCTTTTCGATGGGCACCAGTCCTTGGTTCGTGTGGTTTTTCTCTATTTCCTGTTCGGCTGTTTTAATCAATTCATCCATGATGCTATCCTTGACGACGAATGGCTTTTCAGATTTTTTTTTCACGAGGCAGGTTTGCGAAATATACCAAGGAGACGAAAAGACACATGAAGTGCGAGAAATGTGGGCAGAAAATTTCTTTTCAGCTAATCTGGGAAAACCTTTAATCTTAATATTTTGACACACAGTATCCAAAGCCCCGAGGGCTAGACTTTCTAGACGAGATGGATCAGCTACCTCCTGAAAAGGGATATCTACGCTCTCAGTGTGGATGACGTACGGAACTTTAGAATTACCCACAAGCGCTCCTTTGACTACCCCATTACCAATATAAATGATGAGCGATACTGTGGAACGCATATAGGACTATAATATCACAAAAATTATAACAAAACTGCCTTGATGCGACGCACACCTTGAGAAACGGCTTCTTCTTTCTGGATTTTGAAGGTACCCAACTCCGAGGTATTGGAAACGTGTGGTCCACCGCAAAGCTCGCGGCTGATGACCTCATCTGGGGTAGCGCTTATTTGATAAACCTTCACCACCTCACCATATTTATCATTGAAAACACCAATAGCGCCTAGTTTTTTGGCTTCTTCTTTTGGCATTTCAGAAAAGGTGACCGGGATAGCTTGTTTGATTTTATCATTGACCCATTCCTCAACCTTTGCAATCTGTTCCGGAGTCATTTTTTCTGAATGACTAAAATCAAATCGCAGCCGCTCGGCCGTAATATTGCTTCCCTTTTGAAAAATATGCTCCCCGAGAATAGCGCGGAGGGCGGCATTCAGAAGATGGGTGGCGGTGTGATACCGGGTCTCCTGGACCCCGGTGCTTGCTAGCCCTCCTTTAAACTTTTTCTCTGCTCCTTTGCGTGAAAGCTCAATGTGTTCACTCATCTCTTTCTCAAATTCCTGGCGGTTTAAATGGAAACCTTTTTCACGGGCAAGCTCCTCGGTCATTTCTATTGGAAAACCGTAACTCGAAAAAAGTTTAAAAGCTTCATGCCCAGAAATGGTTTTTTCAGATTGGGTTTTTGAATTTTCAATGATTCGGCCAAGCTCCTTGATACCATGGGCCAATGTCCCGCGAAACTTTTGCTCCTCTTTGTCTATTTCAACTTTTATAGTTTCTCTTTGATTAACAAGCTCTGGATAGATTTCCTTGTAAATATCGATGACGGCGTCCGCCAACCAAAAAAGTGAGCTTTTCTTCATCCCTACTACATCTCCAAAACGAACCGCCCGACGAAGCAATCTACGTAGAATGTAGCCGCGGTCAGTGTTTGAAGGAATCACACCGTCACCAATCATAAAAACTGAAGTTCGGACATGGTCGGCAATAATTCTTTTAGAACGGATATCTGATGAGGCTGAAAATTCATCTATTTTATCCATAATGGGTCTAAAAAGATCTGTATCAAAAACATTGTCTTTTTGTTGAAGCACCATGGACATACGCTCAAGGCCGGCCCCAGTATCCACGTTTTGCTGTGGAAGCTTACCTTGAACCTTGCCATCTTTTTTGAGGTATTCCATGAACACATCATTCCAGATCTCTACCACCTTTTGGGTTTCGTCCGCTTTTAGATATTCCTCCTTTGTCATATCCCCGAGACCGTTCTCGGTAATGTCATAAAACATTTCTGAATCTGGTCCGCAAGGGCCATTGTCTCCAGCGCTCCACCAATTTGATTTAGCGGGCATAAAATAAATGCGTTTTTCCGAAACGCCAAGATTTTTCCAAATAGAAAATGACTCCTGATCCCTTGGAGCATCTGCATTGCCTTCAAAAACCGTGACGTAAAGCCTAGCTACATCCAGTCCAAGGCCCTCCTCCTTCGAAGTTAAAAATTCATAGCTCCATTGAATGGCGTCTTTTTTGAAATAATCACCAAGCGACCAGTTGCCAAGCATCTCAAAAAAGGTGTCGTGGGTATTGTCGCCCACTTCGTCTATGTCCTGAGTACGCACACACTTTTGGATGTTTACGAGACGCTTGCCAGAGGGGTGCTTTTCACCCAGTAAATACGGCACCAGCGGCTGCATGCCGGCTGTGTTGAAAAGAACAGAGGGGTCGTTCTCTGGCACAAGAGAGGCAGATGGGATAATAGCGTGTCCCCTCTTTTCAAAAAATTTTAGAAAGCGGGAGCGGATTTCGGATGATTTCATTTTTTTGGTGGTTTTGGTCAGCGGTATTACTATATCAATTTTTGAGATTTAGCCAACTTTTCCAGGCGAGTAATGTCATCCTGGATTGACTGAAGGCCTCTTTCAAAAAATGCTGGCTTGGTCGTATCTATCCCAATTGATTTAAAGATATCTTCAGGACTTTTTGAACCTCCAGCCATCAAGAATTCTTCAATTTTTAATAAAAATTTTGGATCTGCCCTGTATGAGGCGTAGAGAGCTTTGCTTATAAGCTGTCCATAGGCATATGAATACACATAGAAGAACCGGCGAATATGCGACCAATTTACAAAAAAGTAGCCGTCATCTTCTTTTAATTTCATGGCTGGGCCAAGATAGGCACTCATATGCTTATTTAAAAGAGCACTAATTTCTTCTTTTGAAAGGGCTCCCTTAGTGCGGATGCCATTATGTAAATCATATTCAAAATTGAAGCAGGCTATCTGACGAAAAATAGTTGAAATATCGTCATTAATACGGTCGTGGAGGGCAGCAATTTTTTCCCTAGCGCTCAGTCTCTCAAAAATTTCCTCAAAAACGATATTCTCAAAAAAAGTACTGGCGACTTCAGCCACAGCTGTGGTGTAGTCTTGATACATTGGCCGTTGAACCTTAGAAAATTCGGTATGAAAGGCGTGCCCCATTTCATGGGCAAAGGTCATGATCGAATCCTCGTTGGGCATATGATTGAGCAAAACAAAAGTAGGGCTGCAGACCCCACCAGCACAAAAGGCACCTCCGGTCTTGCCTTTTTTTGGAAAAACATCTATCTGGCCCCTTTTCAAAAAATCGTGCAGAATGTTTAAATATTTGCCTCCTAGTTTTTCAAAACTTTTTTCGATCAGGGCCAGCCCCTCTTCAAAGGAGACGTGTTTACTCTTGCCTAAAGAGACCGCCCTATCAGCATATTCGAGATTAGGCAATTTGAGCAGGCGGGCTTTGAGTTTATGAAAACGATGACTAATATTAAAATGGCGGGTCGTAGTGGCTACAAGGTTGGTCACCATATCCTTACTGGTCTGATGAGAAAGAATAGTAGCTTGGTACGGCTCTTTGAAGCCCCTTAATTCATCGTTGATTTTTTTATCAGTGTAGACAGCATTGATTTCGGCCTCAGCAAAGTGACTTATCTCACGCAGTTTTTTCATGATGCTAGTGTGGAGTGCCCGGCGGTCTTTGGTCGGCAGAGTCGAGACCTTTCCCAAGGCTGCAGGCAAAGGCAGGTTTTCTTTTTTAAATAAAATAGTTTGTTGGTTGAGCAATTTGTCTGCCCCATCTATCCATAGACTGTGAGCAGGGAGACTTTTTAGGCTAAGGATTTTTTCTTCAGACTCAGTCAGATCGTAGCGGGCTGTCTCAAAGATAAGCTTTAAATGGTAATGAAAGTCCCTAAGGGTCTTTGAGGCTAGGAACTTTTTTTGAGTGGTCCTTGGTATTTTTCCAAGAGACAAATCAAAAAAGAGCACCCTGTTGCTAGCCGCGGTCAGTCGGCCAGTGATACGGTTGATTTCGGCCTCAACCCCTGGTTCAGAAGAGTTTAATGATTGACGAAAATAAAAATAAATTAAGGGACTAGCGGCAGATGAAAGTTCTGCCAATTTTTCATAATCCTCAAGGGCTTTTTTGAGGGTATTTTCATTTGTTGTATAGGATAGCTCTCCTCGATACTTTTTTTCAAAATCCGCATGGGCTTTCTCTATAGTGACGATATCTCGCTCAATTTTTGGGTCTGCGGGAGAGGTGTAAAAAAGGCCGAGATTCCATTCCGTTTGAAATTTTTCCTTGGCGATCACTTTTTTTTCTTGCAGCTTTTTTTTCATGAATGATTGAAATGGATTACTTAGTCAAATAGGCCAACTCCTCGAGTACAGATTTCTTCTGTTCAGCTGAAAGGGAAAGATGGCGATCGAGCAGGCCCGTGTCCGCAGCGATCTGCTTGCATAAAACAATTTGATTTTCAAAAAGCATATTTTTTTGGGAGCCAGAAATAGTGGTGAGTGAAGTAATGGGGTGAAAATTGAGTTCCTCTATCAGATCCTGCAAATTGCCCTGCTCTGGATAGTTCCAGCTAAGCATTTTTAAACCAACACATTTTCCATAATGCACAGCGGTTTCAGAAAACTTGGTGTTGGTGATCAGCCACCCTTCGTCTAGGTGTCGAGGGTGTCCATAGTCGAACTGAGTATGTCTGAGATCATCAAACCTAGCTTTGACGTAAAGGGCAATCTTCAAATCAGTCTTGTTACCCATTTCAGCATGAAATTTAACCTCTGACATTAATAATTTTTTTTCGTCCCAGGCCACTACGTCTACTTCGTGGGGCACGCAGGCGCCTAGAAGCACCTGGTCTACCAGAGCGTTGTAGCCACGCGCTTTAAAAAGTTCGGCGATGTATTTTTCAAAAGGAAACCCTGTAGGGCCAAGTTCGATAATGGAGCGGCGGAGTGAATAGCGAGCTGCTGCGGGCTTCTGCATTTCCTTGAGCAGATCAAAGGCATAGCGATAGATGGCTGTAGTGGTGACCCCATCGCTCATATCTTCATATATTTTATTCACAATAGTGGTGATGACCGTGTCGGTAGCCCCGGATTTACGCAGAGACATTTCAAGTTTTAACGGGTCAAAAAGTTCACGCTCTCCATCGCCCTTGGTAATAAAAATAGTTTTTTTCATTGTTTTGTATTATATCCTAGCTTCTTCCGATAATATACCTCCGCCTAGGCAGCGGCCCTTTTCGTCATACACTACCAGGGATTGTCCAAAGGAAAGAGCGGCTTGAGGCTCCTGAAAAGAAACAACCCATTTCCTTCCCGCTTTTTTGTCCCCACCCTGCTTTAAGCAAAGAGTACAGAATTGTTTTTTTTGGCGGTAGCGTATACGGGCAGAATACACCTGATTTTTTATAGGCAAAAGGTTCCAAACATGGTTTGTGAGAACTATATTTTTCAGACCAAAATCTAGCTTCTGGTCTTCGGTAGCTACTGTCAGGGTATTCTCAACCACATTCTTCGCGACCACATAATATGATTGGTCGTGATCCGTTTTTTGGGTGATCGTAAAGCCTCGACGGGTACCAATAGTATAGAAAAGTGCTCCTGTGTGGGTACCAATCACCTCCCCATTGGAGTTTAAGACGTTTCCAGGCCTGTGTGTAATATATCTTTCCAGGAACTTTTGCATGTCTACCTCACCTAAAAAGCAGATGCCTTGGCTATCTTTCTTGTCAAAGGTTGGCAGACCAAATTTTTTGGCTAGCTCTCTCACCTGTTTTTTTTGATAATGACCTATTGGAAATAAAATATGTTTAAGCTGCTTTCGGGTGAGAGTCCACAAAAAATATGTTTGATCTTTTTCTTTATCTGTGGACTCAACCAAGGAAAAAGTTTCCTTTTCGCATATTGCGTAATGGCCAGTGGCTACAAAATCAGCGCCTTGGGATAGAGCAAAATCAAGGAAGGCACCGAATTTTACAGTTTTATTGCAAAGGACATCAGGATTGGGAGTGCGGCCAGCAGAATAGTCCGCTATCATGGATTCGGCTACTTCCGTGCGATACACTTCTTCGGCATCAAAAGTGAAAAAAGGGATACCGAGATGAGCCGCGACGCGCATCGCGTCGCGGCGCTCTTCTTTCCAAGTGCATGGCAGCCACTCTGGATGCCAGGTCTTAATAAAAACTCCTGTAACTTCATAGCCCTGCTGTACCAAAAGTGCCGCAGCGACAGAGCTGTCCACCCCTCCCGACATACCGACGAAGACTTTTGGCCTAGGAGGTAAGTTTATTTTAGTAGAGATATTTCTTTTTATTTTTGACATGTTCTGCAAAAGTGGTGGCATAGTGAGTTATTCCTTTAGAATCAGACAAAAAATAAAGATATGGGCTTTCCTTTGGTTGCAGGGCTGCCATGATACTTTCGATTCCCGGATTGGAAATCGGAGTGGGAGGCAGACCTCTATGCGTATAGGTATTGTATGGACTGGGATTGGCTAGATCTGCGACTGTTAGTTGGCTACTTTTTTTGTTTACCACATAGCCAATAGTGCTGTCTACCTGCAGAGGCATGTTTTGGTCAATTCTTTTCCAAAGGATGCCCGCCACAATAGCACGATCCTCTGGTGTTTGCACTTCTTCTTCGAGGATTGAGGCCATTTTTATAATATCCTCGCTAGATCTCCCAGACTGGGAAATAGAGGTCTCCAAGGGCTTCAGCTTTTCTTGAAAATTATCTTGAAGGAAATTGAGGGTATCTGTGGCTGTGATAGCGGGCGAAAGAAAATAGGTATCCGGAAAAAGATACCCCTCCAAGCCTCTAGCCTCCGCTAGAAAAGCGACCTGATCGAATTGAGGAATTTTGGACTTGAGGATATCTCCAATATCCGCTACCGTTGTACCCTCAGGAATAGTTACCTTGATGGGTGTCATTCTAAAATCTCCATGCGTAATCATTTTAGCCACTGTAAACACACTGACGGGTTTTTCAAAGAGATAATCACCTGCCACCACAGTGTGTTCGGCTTTGTACATCACCCCAAGAATAATCAAGGCATTAGTAGAGGTAATGATGTGCTCCTGACGAAGCTCGCGGGCTACTGAAATCAAACTCTGACCTCTTTCGATAGAAACGACTGTATTCGAGACAAAACCAGATGGGGTTCTGAAACATTCTACGTAAAAGGCATAGCAAGCTAGGACCAGCAAAATTAAAAAAACACAGCCTGAAATAATCAGGTGTTTTTTTATATTTATTTTAATTCTTTTTTTAAAATCTTTCTCCACGCAATCTAAAATTAAAATAAATAAATTAAACAGGCAAATTGGCTGGCGGCTCAGCCTTTTTGGAACCAATACGTTCGAATGTCGGCGTTCGCGAAACGCTTCCAGGAAAATGATACACCGTAGCAAGCTCTTCCGTAGTCATGACAAACACATTTTGTTTGTACCCTCCAGGCAAAAATTCGTCATAAAAAATTGAACGTTCTTTATAAAGCCCAAGCATCATGCGCTTCATAGCAGGCACCTTTATCCCTCTCCAATCCTGCCAGGGCAAATCAACGGAAGTGGCGTTGGTCGGAGCAAAACTATTGAGGTTAATAGAGTTGTATTGTTTAAACGACCCTGTCATGCCAGCTAGGCTGCCAGGGTTAAAAACTTCTTTTTTAGCTATATAAATAGCTCTGATGCCGACATCGAAGGCAATCTTGGAAAGATTGTGCTCAATTGCCTCGACGACAGCCCTTTCCCCCTTGGTCATAGAAAGTTCGGCAATATTAAACTCCCCTTCTTTTGGTTTTTTATCGCGGCTCATCCGTTTTTTGATGTCAGCTTTGGCGTCATGTTCCCAACCAACCGGCTTATTTGACCAGGTGCTAGGGTTGTACCATGCCCAATCTGGGTGGGTTCTTTCCTTTTTGTGGGCCCGAATCATAATCTGGATCCAGACCTGCTCACCCTTACGCAGAGAGCCTAGATATTCTATTACTGGTGTCATTGGATCGATTTTGAATTCCTCCTTTGGATCCTTATCCAAACCAAAATCCAAATAGGTTTTTATGGGTATATGAGAAGCGGCGGTTTTTTTAAAATCACAAGCAAACATATTTATCACCTCAGGATCAAAATAAATTCCTGAAGCGTAGTCATTTACCTGGGCAATTTCTATTTCTGGGTACTGCCCATAGATCTGCGACTCTATGACGCTCTTCCAGCGCTCTCGACTCCAGATGAAAAAACGGATTCTTCCATCGATTGATACCAGTTCCAAGGAAAACCACGGCCTCATACCACCTAGCCAGTATTTGTCGTAGCGAGTACCTTCTCCTCCTGTCTGATAAAGTGAAGTGATAAAAAGTTCCATAGCCAAAGGGCTCTTCAGCTGTTCTTTCGGCAAGCGAAGCTCGAGCAAAATATATTTTTGTTTGGCTAGAAAAACTGCCCGGACATAGGTCACCCAATTGCTCCAAAAAGCTCTAGCCAAAATAATTGGCAAAATAATAACCGCTGCAATATAAACTAAACGGATAACAGGCCCGAAAAGTGTCGAAAGGATTGAAGCGTAGAATTCTTGAATCACAATAAGAGTATTTTACTCTAGTTTAGTTTTTTTTAACAGAGTGTAGTCCCCCTAGTACAACTTTTGGGAGACACGGAAAATTTCTACTGAAATTTTCCTTATCCTCGCCAACGCTTTGGCTGCGGGGTCTCCCAAAAGTTGTACTAGGGGACCTGCAACACTATTAAAAAATTAGACTAGAGTGTACCGACCTTCCTTATCTTTCTTAAACACTTTAGGGTTTTGGAGATTGACCATAATGGTGTTTTCCTTGACGTAGCGTTCCTTGAGAACTTTATCAATAATCTCTTCACGCTTGAGAGGCCCGTGTTTTTCAAGGACTTTTTTGATAACGTCTTTGACCACACCGGAAAGATAGCCCCACTCCGAAAGAGCATAGAGACCGCGACCGACGAGCACAAAACGATCATCCTTGATCAATTCATTGTGGGTAGTGGCAACGTGAGCCTTTTTTCCAAAAATATCGCTGATGATTTTAGCAATTTCTTTGAAGTGAATTGGTGACCCGTGTTTTCGCATAGCGAGAAAAGCATAGTCTCGAATACCTTTTGTATGAATGTTTGGAGAATCAGCCCGTCCCCATTCGCCGAGAGGATTTTTATCGATGTTCTTTGAAAGGGCCAACCAGCGTTTGATGATTTCCTCATTTTTGTATTGCTCATTGACATCTTTGATGTGTTCTAGGAAAGAAGCGATGAGTTCTGATTCGGGAATAATATCATCCTCTGAAAGGCCTTTGTAAAGTTTACGAAGTGACTCGTGCACCTTTTTTGCCAATTCAGGATCAACATTCCATCGGTGTTTAAATTCATCGTCCTCTTTTTCTTTTTTAAAGGCATCTCCAATGACAAGGATAAAGTGGATATGATTTTGAGTTGATTTGTCTTTTGAAAAAGATTTGAGCAAATCCTCCTCAGCAATGATACCGCCCATGGTCCTGATCACTTTCTCGAGCTCGTCAAAGGTGGCTTTTTCCTGCTTAAAATAGGATGACTTGCGGATATTGGCAAGGCCGGCGTTTTCAATCTGGCGAACGCGCTCACGGGTGATATTGTAGGTCTCTCCGATGCCTTCGAGAGTCATTTTTTCGGTATCCTTTCCAAGGCCATAGCGTTTGATGATGACTTCGCGAGCGCGAGTAGGCAGAGCAGACAAAAGACGCTTGGTGACTTGCTTGGGTTTAAAGGACAGTGTGTGAGTCATATAAATTTAAATAATATAGTTCTTTATTTGTAGCATACAAGCCTAAACGTGTCAAATAACAATGTTTATGAGTCGGTTTTTGACGTAAATAATTTTTTTAATAGCCTGACCCTCAAGCCATTTTGCGATATGCTCATTGGATTTAGCGGCTTCGAGGACTTCACTCTCTGACGCCTCAGCGGACACTGTGACAGAGCCTCGCATTTTACCCTTGATTTGCACGACAACAGAGACTGCCTCAGCCTCAATCTTTGTTGGATCAAAACGTGGCCACTCAGCTTTATGAATAGAGCTTTTATTACCAAAACGAGACCAGAGCTCCTCCGTAATGTGTGGAGCGAACGGGGCAAGAAGACGTAAAAATTGGCTAAATGGCCCCACTTCAAGCCTATTTTCATCTACAGCCACTTTCTCAAAAGCATTGAGTAAAATCATCATGGCGCTAATCGAAGTGTTGAGACTGAAGGATTCAATGTCCCCAGTCACTTTCTTAATAGTTTTATTCAGCAATATTTCAGTTTCCTTTGAAATTTTCTGAGGGGGGTTTTTATCCGACTTCCCTTTTCCTTTTAACTCGACTTTTTCGGCAAGTCTCCATATGCGATCAATAAACCGACGTGAACCTATGATACTCTCAGTACTCCACGGCAAGCTCTGACCAAAAGGGCCTATAAACATTTCATAGACACGCAAAGTGTCGGCTCCATATGTCGATACTACATCGTCAGGATTAATAATATTTCCCCAGCGCTTACTCATCTTGCGGTTGTCAGCACCCAAAATCATGCCTTGATTGCGTAGGCGCCTAAACGGCTCTGGTGTAGGAACAAGCCCAAGATCGTAAAGAAACATGTGCCAAAAACGTGAGTAGAGCAAGTGACCGGTGGCATGCTCGGCTCCTCCAATATACATATCTACATTTTGCCAATATTTCAGAGCCAGCTCCCCAGCAAAGGCCGCTTTATTGTGAGGATCCATGTAGCGGAGGAAGTACCATGAGGACCCAGCCCAACCAGGCATCGTATTGGTTTCGTAGCCTTTTTTAGTCCACGAGAGCACTCCAGCCAGAGGCGATTCCCCTGTCCCAATTGGTTGGTATGAGGTGACATTTGGCAGTTTCAAAGGCAAATCTTTTTCGGCTACTTCATGGATAATTCCTTCTTTGTCGTGTTGTAAAGGAATCGGTTCGCCCCAGTAGCGTTGACGAGCAAAAATTGCATCGTGAAATTTGTAGCGGGTCACGAGCTTGCCTCCAGCTTTTTGGGTAATTTCTTTTCTTGATTCATCCGTGTCCTCGACTTCAAGATAATTCACAGGCAACTTAAATTTTTTGGCAAACTCCAAATCTCTTTCGTCGTGGGCCGGTACTGCCATCACTGCCCCTGTCCCGTAGGAGGCCAGGACATAGTCTGCGACCCACACAGGCACCTCTTCTCCATTTACAGGATTGATAACGGTGATTCCCTTGAGCTCAACTCCTGTTTTTTCCTTATCGGCCGCTGTCCGTTCGAAGTCTGCCTTATTTTTTATTTTTTGGACGTAGGTGCTGACTTCATTCCAGTTTTGAATACTTGATCTTAAGCTCTGAACAAGCTCGTGCTCTGGCGCCAATACCATGTAAGTCACTCCGAAAAGGGTGTCTGCGCGAGTAGTAAAAATTTTTATTTTTTGAGCGGTGTTTTTTGAGCCAATTTTTAAGGCAAATTCAATCTCTGACCCTTCACTCTTTCCAATCCAATTTCGCTGGATTTCCTTGATGTGCTCAGACCACTCCAGAGTATCCAGACCTTCAAGCAAGCGATCGCCATACGCCGTGATCCGCATAAACCACTGGCGCATCGATTTTTTTTCTACAGGGAAACCTCCTCGCTCAGATACCGGTCGCCCATCCTTATCTTGGACAATTTCATCGTTAGCCAATACAGTCCCAAGACCAGGACACCAATTGACCTCGCTGTAGCCTTCGTAGGCTAAGCGGTATTTCATCAGGATGTCCTGTTTTTCTTTTTCACTTTTACTTGTCCACTCATTCTTAGGAAAAGAAGCGATCAATGTATCAATATGCTCAGCTCGTCCTTTTTTGCTATTGTACCAAGCATCATAGAGCTTGAGAAAAATCCACTGCGTCCAACGGTAATATTCCGGATCGGTTGTATTGATCTCACGAGACCAGTCAAAAGAAAAACCGATGCCTTCGAGCTGCTTTTTGTAGGTGGCCACATTTTTCAAAACAGCCTTGCGCGGATGAATGTTGTTTTGAATGGCGTACTGCTCTGCAGGCAAACCAAAAGCGTCGTAGCCCATTGGATGCAAGACATTGTACCCTTGCATCCGCTTGAAGCGGGCAAAAATATCTGAAGCGATATACCCACGAGGATGACCTACATGCAAACCCTGGCCAGACGGATATGGAAACATGTCCAGGACGTAGCATTTTGGAGGTAATTTTTCTGTGCTAGAGACACCAGTAGCTTTTTTAGGGTTGGTAGCTTTATAGAGGCCTTTTTTCTCCCATTCTTTTTGCCATTTTTTTTCTAGGGCTAGATGATTGTATTTCTTCATTTATTCTTTAAATTTTTTAATAGCCACACCGATAAGCAACGCCAATGCAATAAATAAAATAATGACCTTGATCAGGTTGTCAGCTGAGGACCAATAACGAGCGGAGGCAATGATAAATGAAAGGACGCCTCCATAGGCCAAGCCGAGTGAAACGACAGCGTTTGCTGACAAGAGAATTCCCGCCACCAAAGAAATAGCCCCGAGAATCACCAAGGTGATAAAGACATTTCTTTCATAGGTTTTCGAGGCTGCATCATAATTGTTTTGACAGGTGTAGTTGAGATTACAGTAGCCTGCTGGCTCGACGGGCGTAGAAATATCGCTCTTGGGTGCCGCTGCTGGGGCTACATTTCCATTCCACTGGCCTCCTTGGGCCACACATTCAGCTTGAGTGTTGGCTGGTTGGATGATTTGGTTGTTGGGACAAAAGGCAACGTAGTCGGGAGATTTATAGACCAAGGAA
>JAQTMP010000007.1 GCA_028714275.1 Candidatus Paceibacterota bacterium | reverse complement strand
CTCTATTTTAGATACTCAGGCGTGTTGACGCTCATCCATTCCATGACTGTCCTCATGGTAGCTGGGGCGCCGGAAGCGTAGTGAGCCGGGCCGGGCTCAAGCAAAAGCACAAAAGCATAATCTGGGCTCTGGTAAGGATAAAAACCCGTCACCCAGGAGTTGACGTACTGTTTTTGAGTGCCTAGCTCGGCGGTACCAGTCTTGGCGGCAATAGCCACCTGAGGCATTGAGAGGCCTTGTACTGTGCCAGCTGTGACTCCCAGCCTCATACCATCTCGTACATCCTGATAGTAAGCAGGGTTGATGGAAGCTAAAATGGTGGATGAAGCTACGGACGGACTATTGGCAGGATCGGATTTCAAAATACTAGGGGTAATCAGATGACCGCTGTTGGCAATGGCCGCAACAGCTCGCACTGCTTGAATAGGTGTGACTTGAAAACCATACTGACCAATGGCCGTGTGATAAGTGTCTCCCAGTCTCCACGGCTCTCCATTAAAATTGGCGGCCTTCCATTCTGGACTTGGAATAGTGCCTTTCTTTCCGCTAAAAAAAGTTCCATCAAGTGAAGTGCCGAAGCCAAAAAGGCTGGCGTATTTTTCTAGATTGGAAATATTCAAACCTTTTTGATTTTGATAGCCGCCCCCTATTTCGTAGAAATAAACATCTGAAGAAACAGAAAGAGCTTCCATCAAATTGGTCCAGCCATTGACCCTCCAATCTTTGAAAACTGTCTCCGTACCAGGTTGGTAGGGGTTTGGAATGGAAATAGATCCCGTACTCAAAATTTTTGTTTGGGCATCGATCACCCCTTCATTCAAAGCTCCGATAGCAAAGATAGGCTTGATGATTGAGCCAGGAGTATATAGCCCTGTCGTCACCCGATCAAGAAAAGGATTGTTTTTGTCATTTAAATAGGCCTTTATTTTTGCCTGATCACTTTTCTCGGTCATGACATTGGAATTGTATTCGGGGTATGAAACCATAGCCAACACCTCTCCGGTATGAATATTCATCAAGACCCCAGCCCCACCGTCGAAGCCTGAAGTCTGGGCTGTATTGGCAATAGCGTCATACATTTCATGCTGAACACGGGCATCAATGGAAAGTGTTAAATTGTCGCCTTTTTTGGGCGGACGAATCGTGCTTTCGGACAAAGCATTCCCTGTCGCGTCGGTCTCTGTGATTTTTAAGCCATTTTCACCAGCGAGCGATGTATTGTAAAATTTTTCCAAGCCATCACTGCCTGTCAGGGTATCGTCATAGTAAAAACCAGAACTATCCTTGGCGGGATAATTGACATAGCCCAAGAGGCCGGAAAAACCTGACAGGTCAATATAATTACGCAATGAAAAATCACTGCTGGTGGCATTGACTTCATTCCAAGCCAGAGGCGTGCCCATGCGATCATAGATCACTCCGCGCTCAGCAAAAACTAGGGCGTTGTGCAGACGATTTTTCTCACTAATATCCTTGAAGCTTTGACCATGAGCAATCTGGACTGACCAGAGTTTTCCTAAAAAAATAAGACCAATGAGAGCGAAGACTCCGCCAATCACTAGAATATTGCGGCGAGGGATTGGTTTTTCCATCCGACCCTCAAATTGGTCATTGTTGAACTCCGGAAGATTGCTTGAATCAAGAAAAATCTCGTCCGGGTTGATTTCGTGGTTTTTGTGACGGTTAATATTTCGAGCCATTCAGGAATTGTACCCTTTTTCGAATAAAGAATGAAATAACCAGCCAAATCAAGGCCGAAAGCTCAAATCTGAAGCCCCCATAAATAAAATCTAGGATCCAACCAAAGACGATGACTTCCAAGTAAAGTGGAAAAAAGAGCGTGGCGAAGATGCCGAGAATCACGCCCAGCCACCAGGGAGTAGCAAAAGTCACGAATAAAATCACGATATCTGCAACCAGACGCATCCCATAGATTTGCCAAAAGTTTTTGGAAAAATTGTAGGATTGAGACATAAAAAATATTTTTAATTAATTTTATCTGCTCTGATCTATGGCGACAGAAACTAATCTTAGATTGTTGACATTGATCGGCTGTTGAAAATAAAGATAGAGAAAAGCATCCCCAGTTGTTCCGTCAATGTGATCAATCGTGCCTAAAACTATAGGAGAGAAATGCGACGTGGTCACCACATCGCCCACGGCTGCGCCGGCATTTTGAGGAAGCTTGATCCGGTAACCTCCACCCCCTAGACCTTCGGCCACCGCTGGTACGGTAGTACTCCCCTCACTGATCAAGACATTAGTCGACTGACCACTAGAAGAAAAAAGAGTAATCCGGCTGGTATCCGTAAAAACCTCTGTCACCGTCCCCACTGCCAAAGTGCCAGCGGCATAGACAATATCTCCTTCTTTTAAGCCGCGGTCTGCCCCTGCATCAATAATAAAAGTATCGTAAGGAGAAAGTGGAGGCCGAGTGATGAGAGCGGCAGCAAGGCGAGTCTCTTTTGGATTTAGAGGATGGTTGAGCATTTCTCTGAGCGATTCGTTTTCTTGAGCCAAGACATCTCGATCAGCCATAGCTGCCGCCTGCTCTGCGACCTGACTTTTTAACTGATTGTTTTCAGCCACCAGGTCGCTTCTTGAAGAAGTGATGGCGCTAAACAAAAGAGAAGTGCTGCCTTCCGCACTATGCACCAAGAATTGCAAAGGCTGAGCAATAGAAAAAACTAGACTGGCAGTAAAATTTGGAGCCCAACGACGCAAAGCCGAAAAAAATCCCAAGATGACTAGAGCACTCACAACGAGAACAATAAAATAATGACTGTGTTTGTTTCGACGGCTATCGCTTTGGAGGTAAGTCATCTTCGTTTTTAATTAAAATATCATCAAACTGATCAAGGTCTTCTAAAATGATGCCCGCACCACGAGCCACAGCCGTAAGAGGATCTTCGCCCACATAGACCGGAATACCAAGATGATCTTGGAGAAGTTCGCGTAAGCCTTTGATCAATGCTCCTCCCCCAACAAGGTGAACGCCTTTATGCATAATATCTGAAAGGATTTCTGGCGGAGTGGTCTCGAGCACTTCTTTGACCGCATCGATAAGGTTGCCGACAGACTGCCCAATTGCTTCCCGAATGTCTGAATCCGTCACCACTACTTCCCGAGGAAGACCTGTGACTAGATCACGGCCGCGAATTGAAGCTTCAAGCGGCGGCTGCGCTGGGATGACAGCCCCGATGGCCATCTTGATAGTCTCAGCGGTTTTTTCTCCAATTAAAATTTTAAATTCGCTGCGAATATAAGAAATGATGTCGGTGTTTAATTTGTCGCCGGCAATTTTCAAACTCTTGGCCCGGACAATCCCACCAAGAGAAATGACAGCAATGTCAGACGTGCCGCCACCAACGTCGATGATCATGCTTCCAATGGCCTCCTTGACTGGAAGACGAATACCGACAGCCGCGCACATCGGCTCCTCCACGATGTGCACTTCGCGGGCACCTGCGTTTTTGGTGGCGTCGCGCACAGCGCGACGCTCCACGTTTGTAATCCCGGTAGGCACACCCACTACTACTTTGGGACCGAGCATTTTTTTACTATAACCTTCGGCTTTTTTTATCAGGTATGAAATCATTTCCTCAGTCACCTCAAAATCAGAAATCACCCCGTCTACCAAGGGTCGAATAGCCACAATGTGTCCTGGAGTGCGGCCTAGCATGTCTTTAGCCTGTTGACCAACCGCCACCACCCGGCCGGTTTTTTGGTTGACGGCGACCACTGACGGCTCATTGAGAACAATTCCCTTGCCAGACACATAGACTAGAGTATTGGCGGTACCGAGATCGATCCCGATGTCGTTGGAAAGCATGCTCAGAAATTTTCCGGTAAATTTTTTCATAATATTTTATAAAAGTTTTCTTATAGGCTTGATTCGTTGACATATGACACTTCTCCTGTCGCTCTATCCTTCACCTCAATCTGTCCGCTTTGAATCGTTTTCTCACTGATGATAATGCGACGTGGAATCCCGATCAGATCTGCGTCGGCAAACTTTTCTCCCGGACGCAACGTCCTTTCGTCGTATAAGACTGTTTTTCCGCTCCTTTCAAGAGTAGCCACTATATCGTCCGCATATGATCGGACACTTGGATCTGTCGAGAGCAGGATAACATGCACGTCAAATGGTGCAACACTAGCCGGCCAGACGAGTCCCTTTTCGTCCGAAAGGACCTCCACTATGGTACCCATGACGCGAGGCAATCCTATACCATAACTGCCCATAAAGACAGGCTGGGAAGCTCCGGCCTCGTCTGTAAACTTTAGCTCCAAAGCCTCAGAAAAGCGCGTACCGAGAGTGAAAATATTACCGACTTCAACTGCCTTTTCCTCAGTCAGAGATTCGCGGGCGATACCAAGCTCTTTTAAGGATTCGTCGTTTAACACCTCAGAGTTGATAGCAATCCCCCTTTCCTTGTTTACATAAATAGTATCTTCTCCTGCATCGGTCAGTGTCTGAAATTCGTGTGAATATTTACTAAAAATGCCTCCCGAAGCAAAGGTAACGTAGGTCCTATCACCGAGTCCTGCCTTTTTAAAAATATTTAGATAAGCTTGTTTGACTTTTTCATAGAAAGCGTTGTGTTCTTCCTCCGAGCGGGTAAATGAATAGAGGTCCTTCATCAAAAATTCACGGCCACGCATGATGCCGCTCTTGGCCCGTGCTTCATTGCGAAATTTTGTCTGAAACTGATAGGCATACACCGGAAGGTCACGGAAGGAACGGATGTGATCCTTCATGAGATTGGTCAGAGGCTCTTCGTGGGTGATAGCCAGCGCAGTCTCCGCTTCATTTTTAAATTTTGTTTTGAACCAATTGTCTACTACTTCATCGCTCCATCGGCCAGTCTTTTCCCAAAGATTTTTATCCTGCAAGGCTGCCAGCTGAAGCTCCACCGAGCCTAGGGCATTGAGTTCTTCACGAATGATGTTTTGGATCCTTTCAATCACCCGTAGACCCAGAGGCAAATACGAGTAAACGCCTGCCATGTCCTTGTGAATGAAGCCTGCCCGAATCAAAAGCTGAGCATTTTTGGCCACCTCGTCTTTTGGGGCATCATGACGAGTCCGGGTAAAAAGTTGAGATTGTAACATTGCACTATTGTACTTGAAAAGGAATAACGGGTCAAAATATCTGAGGGCCCACTTTTGGAGCACGGATAAATCCTTGCTAGGATTTTCCTCGTGCTCGCTCCGTCGAGTCTCGCAAGTCTCCAAAAGTGGGCTCTCAGATATTTTGGCGCCACACTCATTGTTGACAAACATGGGTACACATTGTAATTTTAGAGGAGACAAACTGAAAGTAAATATGAAAAAAGAGAATGAACATAAGTTTAGGCTCACAAACTACGGAATATTGATCATCTTCCTCATGTCGGTCCGGGTCGGATGTTATATTCTCCTGGCAGCCTTCGTGTTTGAGCTTCTGACCGCGATGTACGTGGCCGCCAGGGCCACGAGGCTCTGCAATCTGGCCATCTTTTTGGTGGCCACTTGGAGTATCTTCAAGGAGGACCTCTTCACCCTCACTTTCGAGCCAAGGGAGGAAAAAAACCAATTGGATTAGTGACAGCCAGAACAATTGGCCCCGCTTGCCGCAAGCGGGGCCAATTTTACTTCACTCCTATTTTAAAATACAGATTTATTTTTTAATGAAAAAGCTTCACCACATCACTCAGAGTAACCACTAGCATCAAAAGAAGGAGGAGACCAAAGCCAATCGCGTTGGCTGTGTTGGCTATTTTAGGAGAAAGGCGTGAGCCTTTTATAGATTCAATAATGATGAAGAGAATGCGTCCCCCATCGAGGGCAGGAAAAGGTAAAATATTGATCACCGCAAGATTGATCGAAATAAAGGCTGTGAAGGAGATGAGATAGGCCCAGCCGTATTGAGAAGCCTGACCCACCATACCCACAATCCCCACCGGTCCACTGACTTGAGAGAGATGCGCCTGACCAGTGAAAGCCTGCGCAATAAATTTGGCTAGACCAACTGTAGTTTCTTTGATAATGATTCCTGTAGTCTTAGCGCCCTCATAAAAAGATTGGAGAAAACCAAACTTCACGATACCGACAGTATCCATGCCTAGACCGATCGCATACGTATCAGCACTGATTACTCCTTTTTCTGGAATCACCTGGACTGCTCTCGATTCACTGGCACTAGTCTTATCCAACACATTCAAAATCACAGGTTTGCCTTGACTCTCGGCCACCGCTTGCTGAATCGATGAAACGCTCAAAGTCGAAGTGGCGGCGTTGAGTCCCACAATAATGTTGCCTGTTTTCAATCCGGCCTTTTCAGCCGGTCCTCCTTTGATAACCCCCGTGACGATCACCTGAGTATGAGAAATGGTGGATGAGCTATACCCAGAAGCAAAACCAGCCGAGGTGGGCATGCCTGACATGAGCGAAAAAGAAATCAAAAGCCAAGCAAAAATAACATTACAAGAAACACCCGCAATCAGGACTAGGACCTGTGACCATTTGCTTTTATTGACCATGCTGCGCTGGCTATCCGGACCGGTGAGGGATTCTTCGTCTGGATTTTCTCCAAAAATTTTGACATACCCCCCGAAAGGGATCAGATTGATGGCGTAGACGGTCTCCCCTTTTTTAAAGGACCAGACCTTTGGCGGAAAACCAATGGCAAACTCGTCCACGCGGATACCTTGCCATTTGGCCACTAAAAAATGACCCAGTTCGTGGACAAAAACCAAGACAGCAATGATGATTAAAAAAAAGATGATGGCCATATAAACTAAGACTGAATTTCCTTTTCTTTTTTAGCGGATAGTTCTTCGAGTTTTTTATAGGCATCCTGGACAATCTTCTCCATTTCTGTTTTCAGGCGATTGCGTTCATCTTCGGTCAACTCTCCATCGCGCTCTTTAGCCTGGATATCCTTCCAGATTTTTTCTCGCTCCAGGCGGATAGCTACCTTGGCGTCTTCAAGTTTTTGATTAACAATTTTGATGAGCTGAGTACGACGCTCACCTGTAAGTTCTGGAAAAAGCACTCTGAGGCCTTTTTCATCCACCACCGCAGAGACACCGAGATTTGAGACAAGGAGTGCCTTTTCAATAGCAACTACGTTTGAGGCGTCCCAAGGACTAATGCGAATAGTCCGAGCGTCTTCTGTTGTAATAGTAGCCACTGAAGAAATGGGCATTTTAGCCCCATAAGACTCTACTTGGACACCGTCGAGAAGTGTGGGTGTAGCGCGGCCAGTACGTACCCCCGCAAACTCCTTAGCCAGCCACTGCTCTGTTTCCTTGGTTTTGTTTTGAAAAGTTGTAAATGAATATGCCATATGGGTGTATTGTAGCAGAGAGAAAAATAAAGGCAAAATTAAAGGCTGAAAAAAGTGAGAGCGGTCCCTAAAGCTGCGGCGCAAAAAGGGCCGCCGCCTCAAGTAAAAGCTTGGCTGAAGATGACCGGTCATGACTATAGTCGGCCGCCCGGTCAATCAAGGCAAAGCCCGCGCGCTCATCGTCAGACATTTTAGCTAAGGGTTTTATTTGATAGATTTCTTTTTCAATATTTTTAATAAAATTTGAAACGTCAGATTTTTGGATTTTTTCTTTTTCAAGCTCGCCAGTGATTTTTTTCACCATTGCTAATCGCTCAGCGTGAGAGCTCTTTAAAAAATCTTTGCTGAACGGAAATGACGACTCGACTGGGTTGATATTCTTATCTGTAGCCTTATTTATATCGACAACAAAAGGAAAAACCACGGCACGGGAGAGTACGGTGGGAAGGAGGCGCGAGGCACTCGAGGTCAAAATAAAAAAATAGGTGCCGAGCGCCGGCTCTTCGAGAAGCTTGAGGAGTGCATTTTGCGCTTCGGTAGTAATAACATTGGCAGCCAGCACAAAGATCCGCGGACCCCCCGCTACGGAACGAAGCGAAGACATGTTGATCAGTTCCCTACTTTCGTCTACTCCAAAGCGTTCATAAATAACAGACCAAACATCCGGATTGCCCTGAATTTTTAAGTCCCAATTTTTTTCCAGCTGGAGAAATAACTCAGCAATCAAGCTAGAAAAGTCTACCCCATCAGTATTTTCTAAGATATAGGTGTGGTGGTGTCCTTGATTTAAAAAAGAATTGGCTGGCATATAAAATCTACCTCTTCGCAATAATACTTTTTTTATACGTATCCAAATGCTCGAGAGCCACGCCGGTGCCTTTGGCTACACAGTAGAGGGCATCGTCAGCGAGGACGGCTTTGACACCAGTGCGACGATAGACAAGCTCAGGCAAGTTGCGAAGCTGAGACGAACCGCCAGTCATGATGATACCCTGGTCAATAATATCTGAAGCCAGCTCGGGTGGAGTGTCTTGCAGCACGTCCTTGATTGCTTTAACCATATCTCGAAGCTCTTTACCGATAGCTTTGACAATTTCGTTAGTTTTAATTTCAACTGACCGAGGCAGACCCGTCAGGAAATCACGGCCCTTTATCATGAGGGCGATCTCATCGTCAGCTTCTACTGGTACAGCTGAACCAATTTTTATTTTAATATTTTCAGCGGTCTTATCTCCAATAGCAAGATTAAAAGTTTTTTTAATATAGTCGGCGATGGCCTCATCGATTCGATTGCCTGCACATTTTACAGAAGTCGAAGCCACTATGCCCCCGAGTGAAATCACCGCCACATCAGTGGTGCCTCCCCCAATGTCCACTATCATGTGGCCAATCGCTTCCTGGATAGAGATGCCCGCTCCAATTGCAGCAAGAATAGGCTCTTTGACCACATAAGCATTTTTGGCTCCGGCCTTGATAGCCGCTTCGATCACGGCCCGGCGTTCGGTCGAGGTGACTCCGGCCGGGACTGAGACCATCACATCAGGTTTAAATAAATTCCATTTACCGAGCGCCTTACCAATATAGTAGCGAAGCATCGCTTCGGTCACGCGATAGTCGGCAATAACCCCATCCTTCATCGGGCGGTACGCGATGATGCTGTCAGGAGTTTTACCAATCATTTCCTTGGCTTCATTGCCTACGGCCAGAATTTTATTGTCTATCTCGGAAACCGCCACCACGGATGGCTCATTTAAGACAATGCCGCGCCCAGGCAAAAAAACAAGCGTATTTGCCGTTCCAAGGTCAATCCCAAGTTTTTTAGTAAAGAGGGCCATTGCCCAGTATAGTAGCATACGCCTAGTTTTGGGGCTCTATTGACATATATATTGAACATGTTATAATCTGAAACAGATCTTCAAAAGTTATGCAAAGAAACATCGTCAGTTCAGTTTTGGTTCTTGTTCTTTTCTTCACCGTGGCCACCCTCAACGTCGCCCGCGCCGACGAGGCAAAATCTCCTCAACCGGCGGCAACCTATGATTACACGGACTCCTACACTTCTGGGGACACCCCGTATACCCAGAGCCCAGCCGGCATCGAAAAAATCAAGGTCTTTTATATTCCCCGATTTGAGGACGGTACTCATGTTGGAATCGAAGACGCCGTCAATAAATGGCTTGCCGACAGCAAAGAAAAAAAATACATCATCAAGTCAGATGTGACCGGGTTTCACGACATGGTCATCATCGTCTATCACTACATGGTCGTGACACAACCGCAGACGTCATCTGTGGAAAAGTCCACGAAGAAATAACAAAAAATTAAAACCAACCAAAAAGCGTCACCCTTCCCCCGTGGTGACGCTTTTTTCTTTACATTACTATTGTGGATGAACAATTAAACACTAGTACAAACTCACTTCTTTTGGGAGACCCCGCAGCCAAAGCGTTGGCGAGGATAAGGAAAATTTCACCAGAAATTTTCCGTGTCTCCCAAAAGAAGTGAGTTTGTACTAGTGTTAGATTTGTCCTCCCACCCCTTTCCATGCGAATATATAGGAAATGTATATCCTGACTGTCATACCTATAGCTCGAGGAGTGTTCAAGGACACTCTTTCATATTTTAGTGCCAACCCTCTCGAACGCGGGCTTTTGATCAGCGTACCGGTGAGAAATAAAAAAGTGCCTGCCTTGGTAGTGGAAGTAATAGATGCCGAAACAATCAAAGGAGACATTAAGTCTCTGTCTTTTGCCACTAAAAAAATCAGCGGCGCGGGGAAAACATTGCTGCTTCCCTCTTTTCTTCATGCCGCTGAGAGCGCCGCTCAATATTTTGTGGCCCCCAAAGGAGCGGTGCTAAATCGTCTGATCCCCGCAGCTATTTTAAATAATAAAGAAATAAAAACCAGAAAAGTAAAAAATAAAAAAACCGAAGCCGACACCCGGAAATCAATTTCTAAAAAAGCGGGAGGACTCTCAGAAAAATGTGTTGTTCAAATGAGCGATGAAGATCGTCATGCTACTTACAAAAGTCTGGTGCGAGAAAATTTTGCTCGCAAACATTCAACTCTTATTATTTCACCGACTATAGAGGAGACTAAAAAACTTTTTGAACAACTCAGCAAGGGCATCGAGCACCGGACTTTTATGCTTCACAGCGGATTGACGCCAAAAACTCAGACCTCCACTTGGCAAGCCGCCGAGTCCGATGAGCAGCCTGTCCTCATCATCGCTACTGGACTTTTTGCCGGGATTCCGCGCGACGACATCGACACGGTCATCCTTGAACGTGAGTCGTCGCGCGCCTACAAGCTTGGCTTTGCCCCTTTTATTGATCTCCGCTTTTTTATTGAAAAATACGCAGAGCTTCGCAAAGCTAAGCTTATCCTGGGTGATGTGCTGCTCAGAGTTGAAACTCTTGTCCGTCATCAAGCTGGCGAGCTCATCGAGCTCTTTCCTTTAAAAAATCGCATTCAGCATCAAGCCGAGACTCTGCTGATAGACATGAAAAAACCCAGTCAGCCTGAAGCTATCAAGGTTTCAGGGCAAAAAATGATCATCAGAACCTCGGATGGTTCCATCCTCAAAACCTCCCAAGGAAAAATCGTAGACGAAGAAACTAAGCCGGCAAAATTCAAAATCTTTAGTGAAGAGCTCGAGTCTCTTATTTTATATAGTCTAGAAAAAAAACAAAGCCTCTTTTTGTACTGCCAGCGGCGGGGTCTCTCCCCCTCAATCGTGTGCGGAGATTGTGGCACGACAGTCTTGTGTAAAAATTGCAGTGCTCCAGTGGTACTGCATCAGTCAAAAGGCGAACGTTTTTTTCTTTGTCATCATTGTGGAGAGCGCCGAAGCGCCGCTGAGCGGTGTGTTCATTGCGATAGCTGGAAGCTTGTCACCCTCGGTATTGGCATTGATACGGTAGCCGAAGCCTTGCAAAAACTCTTCAAAGAAAAAGGCGTAGCCGCACCGCTTATTTTCAAAATTGATCGAGACAGTGCTCCGACAGAAAAGCTTGCGAGTCTTGTAGCTGAAAAATTTAGAGCCGAAAAAAGCTCTATCCTCATTGGCACCGAAATGGCTTTACCCTATCTAGGTCAGGATGAAAAAAATATGGTAGACAACACAGCCATTGTTTCGCTTGATTCACTTTTTGCTCTGCCGGATTTTCGCATCAACGAACGCATCATGCATACCCTCATCACCCTGCTTTCGCGCACCAAAAAATATTTTTTGATCCAGAGCCGCATGGCTGATCAACCCGTCCTCGATCTGGCCCTCCAGGGGAATCTCACTGATTTTTATCGTCAGGAATACGAAGCGCGTAAAAGCATCGCCTATCCGCCCTTTTCCACTTTCATTAAAATCAGCCTCGAAGGTCCTCGCGAAAAGATTAACCGAGAAATGCAGGGTCTCAAAACCCAGCTCGAAAGCTACGAACCCTATATTTTTCCGGCTTTTATCGCTACTATCGGAGGCAATCACCGCCTCCACATGCTCATCCGCCTGCCTTCAGAAAAATGGCCGGATGAAAAACTTTTTACCCTACTGATGGGTTTGCCCCCGCATTTCAGCTTAAAAGTAGACCCCGAAAGTTTGCTTTAGATTTTTGGGTTTGCTTTAGCAACAAAATTTCTTTATATTTAAAACAAATGCCCAAAACACCCCGTGATATAGATATAGTCCAGAGCGGAGAACCTGTTCTACGCAAAGTAGCAACCCCTGTAGCCCTAGAAGAAATAGAAAGCCTCAGGATCCAGCGCATCATTGAAAAAATGAAAGCAGCGCTTGATTCTCAGGATGATGGAGTGGCTATTGCCGCTCCTCAGATTGGCGAATCAGTGAGGATTTTTGTGGTTTCAGGTAAAGTTTTTTCGGGTTTTTTTGAGCACTCTGAAGATGCATCAAAAAAACCTAAACCCCTAAAAGACGAAGTCTATATCAACCCGGAAATCATTAAAATATCCAAGGACCGCAAAACTGTCGAGGAAGGCTGCCTCTCGGTCAGATGGCTTTACGGCAAGACTAAGAGAGCCAGCCGAGCAACTATTCGAGCCTACAATGAGCGCGGCCCCACCGGCTTGCTGGCTCAGATTTTTCAGCACGAAACCGATCATCTCAACGGTATTCTCTTCATAGACCACGCCAAGGATATCCATGAGCTTCCACCCGAAGACCCTTCAGCTAAAAAATAAAATGAAAATCGCATTTTTTGGCACCTCCCAATTTTCAGTTGATGTTCTCAACACTCTCAAGGAAAGGGATATCGTACCTGACGTCATTGTGACTCAGCCTGACAAGCCTCGAGGCCGAAAAATGATCCTCACCCCTCCCCCAGTCAAAGAGTGGGCCAAAAAAATTAAAATTTTTCAACCCGAAAAGCTAGACTCCACTTTTGTGGAATCCCTCCAAGCTGAAAAGTGTGATATTTTCATTCTCGCTTCGTACGGTAAAATAATTCCAAAAAATATTTTGGATCTGCCTACACATGGCACCCTCAATATTCACCCCTCACTGCTTCCCCACTACCGTGGGGCTGCCCCTCTCCAGGAGGCCATCCTGCACGACGACAAAAAAACTGGCGTGACGATCATGCTGATGGATGAGCTGATGGATCATGGCCCCATCCTTGCTCAGAAAGAAATCCCTGTCCTACCTTGGCCGCCAACAGTCAATACCCTTTCGACTATTTTGGCCCAAGCTGGGGCTAAGCTCCTGGCAGATATTTTGCCGGACTGGCTTGCTGGGACTCTCACTCCTCAGCCTCAGGACCACACCCAGGCCACCTTTACCCGAAAAATATCCAAGGCTGACGGCCTGCTAAAAATTTCCGACGATCCTTATAAAAATTTTCTTAAGATTCAGGCCTATGAAGGCTGGCCGGCCACTTATTTTTTTGCTACTTCAACTCACACAAATAAACCGGTCCGTATTGGAATAAAAAAAGCGACTTTTGCGGATGGAAAATTAATTCTCCAGCGAATAGTCCCAGAAGGGGGCAAAGAAATAGACTTCCGAGCGGAAGATTGGATTAGTCAGTGACGATAGTGATATTTTGATCCTTCAAAAGCTGAGCGTAGTCCTGAGCCTGTTTTGCAATATAAAATAAAGTCAAAGCCACCCCGAGACATCCTATCAACACGAAAATGCTCAGCCAATTGTCAGCTTTTTCATACCACAAAAGCTTTACGGAACGGATATTTTGATCTTCCATCATTTAGTAGCTAGCGACCAATAATCCCTTTGATAATATTTTTAATTTTCTGACCGCTGCGTCGGATAAAGTGCTGACGCTTTTCTTTCGAGGTGCGAAGCTCTGCCAAAAGCTCATCCTTGACTTCATCTATAGCAGTGTAGAGGTCTACACTCTCGGCTTCTGCCTGGGCATCGTGATGCGGAGAAGAAAGTCTCACCGACACTCGGAAAACATCCCCGGTACGATGGCGATTGCTGACCTTTCCCAAGTCCACTTCCACTAAAATTGTTTCCTCAGATGAAATAAATTTTTTGATCGCTCCCATTCTCTTTTCCAAATAATCCGTAGTCGCTGGAGTGATCTCAATGTTTGTGGCTTTTGTTTGAATGTTCATATTGATTTGATTATACCAATAATGTCCTGTGGGCTCAATGATATATTATCAATCATTTTCTATATGCTCAACCGCAAAAATCTTACTCGGCGAATGATGGCCGCTAGTCAGGCGGACCATAAAGCGTGCTTGAGCCTGAGCTGAAAAATGGCCCAAAAAATGCTCGCGCACCAGCTCTATGACTCGCTTATTGGCTCGATTACCTTCGGCTGGCTCCTTGACCTGCACCTCAAAATACCCCGGCTTGGTTTCCAGAAATTTTTCCTTGCCCGCCCCAGCGTAGACTCGCACGTGGATGTACATGGATGTATTATACACCTACACGTTATATTTGCTTTTTGAGTATTTTTTGCTATGCTTTCAACGTTCTTTACAAAAGAAACATTCCCCTGTAGCTCAGCGGTAGAGCAATCGACTGTTAATCGATTGGTCGTAGGTTCGATCCCTACCGGGGGAGCATAGTAGAAAAAACAGATGAAAACTCGTCTGTTTTTTCATTTGGGGCTTTATATACAACACAGTTTTTAGGTTCGAACTCTGGGTTAATTTCTTTTGCACGTTTTATACCTTCAACAAGCTTTTCAATAGCAATATCGTTGGTAATACTAAGTTCTTTATCATTCCAGACTAGGTTCGAACCGAGTTGTGAAAGTATATTTCGTTTCTGTTGAATTGTTCCATTCTCAAGAACTTTTTTCATACACAGGGTTAAATCTACTATTTCATTCATCCGTGAGTACCAATCAACATTCCCTGCATCATCAGATTGTGCGTACTGTCTTTGTAATCCTTCTACATCAGCTCGATACTCATCATCAGTGATCTGGTTATCTCGAAGCATCTCACGCAATCTTATTTTCTTTTTTTCGAACTCAACCCTATTATTTTCTGCTAGTTTTTTCTTAAAAATTACATCATTGAGCTCCTTCAATTTTAATTCCTCAAGGTATTGTCTAGACCATGAAGCAAGTTCCTCTGAAAAAGTTAGATTCAAATCTATGTACTCACCAAGCTTTTCCACAATATCCTTCTCGGAAATGGCCTTATAAGGTTCTCCTGTTTTTTTCTTTTTTACGTTGTAATAGAAAGTGTAATCAAGATATCTTGGATTTTTGAGTTTATTTATTTCAGCATTACAGGATGGGCAATGTGTTCGGTTCAGATAAGAAAACTTTTTCTTACAATCACAAATTAGCTGATACTTCACGTCTTGTCCTATAAAATTGCCTTCATCAGATGTTAAAAAGCCTGAAAAAGTGGTTTTGTGTTCTTTAAACTTAGGAATATTATTTCTTGCTAAAATAATTTTAATCTTATTATGTTGATCCTCAGTGATTAATCTAGGGAGACCAATGTCCAGTTCGTAACGTTGACCTCCATAGGAGAAGAACCCGGCATAAATCGGATCTTTTAGGATTTCATATATACGAGACCATGTGATAAGAGCCCCTCCACACCTCTTACGAGGCACTGTAGTCAATTTAAGCACTTCTATAGCATACTTATAGAGCTTTCCCGCAGAATATGTCCCTGTGAGAAACATATCTAAAAGGATTTTTATTTGACTTAATCTTACCTCATCGACTATCCATTTTCTGTTACCTTTTTCTTCGGTTTTGTCGTTAAGAAAACCCAATGAAGCAACCCCATGAGGAATGCCTTTCAATGCTTTAGTTTTTTGTCCTTCTTTTACCATATCTCCTTTATCATCACTGTCTTTTTTTGAAAAAATAAGTTCAATAGCAATCATCATTTTATCTGTAGATGATGATGTATAGCAGGTTGAATTGGGAGTTCTTATGTATAAAAGTTTTTTATCATCCATTAGAGAAATAACATGTCCTGCATCTACTGGATTTCTTGAAATACGATTTGCCCGAATAACCAGTATTGCATTTGCTTTACCAGATTTAATGAGACACATCATTTCATCAAAACCTTCACGTCCTATTTTGAACGCACTCTTGCTTTCAGAAATAACTTTTATAATTTCTAGGTTGTTTCTTTCTGCATGCTCTTTTAGTTCTCTTATTTGAGTATCAAGTGATTGTACTTGCTTGTCTTCACCTTCACTTGATTTACGACAATAAATTACATATTTTAATTTACTTGTGTCTAGGTTGTTATAATTATTCATAAACAAAAATGAGGTAACAACACCGTTCTTAATTGCTACACCAAGAAAAAGTCATTACCTCGTTCTTATTTACAAAAACCTAATTTCAATTAAATTAAGTTCTTATAATTATTCTTGGTGTAGCCATGCTATTTTAACATGTTTTCAATATCTCAAAAATAATCTTTTTTATTTTTGGAGACAGGAGTTACTAAAAGCCTATATAAATAGACCTCTTTACACAACTGCTTAGTGATTCTTTTATTCTCACCTCAAGCGCAGAAACTATATTTTCCTTATTCAATATCACTGTGACTGTGACATCACTACTGCAACTAGTGTGCTAGGTAGTATCGGGTAGGATTATAATTTTATGATGTTCCTATTTATCCCGCTTTCCTTTATTTTTGGAGCCAGAGAATGCTGTCTCTGGACATCATACTATAAAGTCTTCACATTTAATGGCTTCCAGAAGGGGGCTGTGAAGTTAGCCTACCTTGTCCTTCTAGATTTAAGGTTTTTACAAACCCTGAAGTAATTACAATGCTTTTATAATTAATTCAGGATTGATAATTTCTAGTTTCAAACTTTCTGCCAAGGCTATGAGTAATAAAAGACCTATTTTATTTACCTCGTCGTCTGACAATCCAAGCTGAAACCCTTCTCCGTATGATTTACTGAGGGCAATTCTTAAATCCTTAATTGCATTAGAACTTAAGTACATTTTTAGAGTGTTTACATACCCTGCAGATCCTCTAAATATCTGTAGATAAAAAGAAAAACCGAGGGTGTGGCCCTAGGTTATACTTTCTGTTGTTTACAAAAGTTTATAAACTTTTATATTTATAAATACCCCTTATTTATAGACGTAGTTTTGGTTGATGTTAAAATAAAATCCTTTATTCTTGTCTCTCCCGCAATAATACGGTTTACCGACTTTCCAGCCTGGTAGACCTTATTTTTAGGTACTAATTTTATATTTAGAGAAAATTGCCAATCTTCAAGTATGTCAGTATTTTCCCAAAGCCTAAACCTGTCTTTAAACAAAGTTCTTAAAAGGTCATGTGCATCACTATTTAAACTTTTTGAAATTAAGATGTCATCTCCTCTTAGAGTTAAAATGCTCTTTACATCGTCAAAACTTGTTTTTCTCTTATTAAGATTTTCTTTACTAACTTTATTTCTTAATGGTCTAAGTACTTTTAATTTTTCACGGACTTCCTTATTAATATTTGCAAGCTCTTGGTCTCCTATTGCATTAGGAAAATCAGGATTTTCAATAAGAAGTGGCCTCGACGAAATACTATCTGTTTCTAAAAATATCTCCTCTTCTTCTTTCGCAATTTCTTTATTTTTCTCAAGTAATTTTCTCGATGCAGTCCTCCATTTAATATACATTTTCCTAACATCATGATAATAAAAAAGGTTGATCTTTCCGTGTTGATTGGCTAGAGCCATATCTGTGTGCGCAGCAATGATTGTACCCTCCTCAATAAGTTTTTCAATCCCAATCTCAATGTCTAGATCGGGAATGTTTTTTAAATAGTCTTTTAATTTCATCCTGTATGAATCCATAATTTGACATTATACACCATTGACTCTTGGTTTTTGGGTCATTAAATGATAGATTAAAAACACAACTAAATATGGCCTAAACCAGCAAAAACTGGCATGGCAATAGTCTAGCCGTATAAGGCACAAAGAACCCATCGCAGGGTCTGCCTTATACGCCGTATCGGGAAACTGGTACGAGAGACTTCGGTCTCTACCTGTGATGGGCTTTTTGTATGTCCTCACATGGTTTTATCAGTTTTTCTTAAAAAAATGAAAAACAACCTATCGTGGATAGTCTTACTAGTTCTCGGTGTAATTCTGTGGATTTTTGATGCAATTGTAGGTGGTGTGTTTGGCAACATGTTCAACATATTAGCTCTTATACTTACAATTTTTGGTGTTATTGATTTCTTTAGAGCTGCTTTTAGAGGTTTTAAACCAGAGGAAAAAATTGAAGTAAAACCTGAAATTAAAGTTAGAAAACCTAAAGCAAAAAATTACTATTTGCTTCCCGCCTTACTCCTTGTGTGTATTTTGGTTTTAATAATTCTTTGGAGTGTCATTACTCAATAATAAAGATATGAAAACAAAATATAAGAATCTTCTTGTAATATTCTCGATCCTATTACTTATTTACGGAATATTCTTTTGGTACCCAGCTCACCTGAGAGCGGTGCACCTTGCAGAAGGGTGGGTTGATCCTAAAGGATGGGATTGTCCACAAGATCACCCCATTAAAGCAAACCTAAAAAGCATGATCTACCACCTTCCAGGTGATCCATATTGGAGTCGTACTGACGCAATGAATGGAGAATGTTTTGATTACGCATCACATGCTATGGCTAAGGGATTTCGTCCTATTTTTACAAGATAATAAATAATTAAAATGAAAAAAATACTTATATCATTCTTGCTAGCACTCTGTATTATTCCTTCCGTCACTTTTGGAGCTACCTTCAACCACAATCTTAGTTATGGAACGACTGGAACAGATGTATCTCAGTTACAACAGTTTCTTGCCTACGAGGGTCTGTACTCGGCACAGATTAGTGCCTACTTTGGTAATCTGACAAATAGTGCCTTGATTACTTTTCAACAGCAGCAAGGAATAGTTCCTGCTACTGGATACTTTGGAATAATCACTCGAACCAAAGCTAATGCAATTATTAGTGCTCACCCTGAGTGGACGACAACTCTTTCTACAACAAATCAATATACAAACACCTACGGGGCAAAGGTAAACAGTCCGAGTTATTCTTCAAATGGTATTCCTGCCGGAGCAACTGCACAGTGTAATGACGGCACATTTAGCTTTAGTCTACACCACAGTGGTTCTTGTTCTCATCACGGAGGGGTGTCATTATGGTTGCAGTAGAAAGTCATATGGAAAAAGACCCATTAAATCTTGATTCTCTAAATAATATAAAAAAGAATTGTAATGATTCTTTATGTCCAATTCATGGTTTATCCAAAGATGCAGGAAAGATGTGTACCGCAGTAAAGAAACGACTGCAAGAAATGGCGGTTGAAGCCTTGGAAGAAAGTGCCCGAGATTATAAACTTCGTATTCTTCTCATAGACGATGATGTTTTTGTAACCGATCTTTATGGGACTTGGCTTAAAGAGGCAGGCTATGAAGTTATACCCCTCCAGAGGCTTGAAAATGACCCTGTAACGGAGATATTTAACCTGGAGCCACATCTCATCATTTCAGACATTATGCGGCCAGAAATAAGCAGTTTAGAGGTTTTAAAGAGCCTTCGAAGAGATGAGCGAACAGCAAATATTCCTTTTGTGTTTCTTTCTAATAGTCTGGGATTTGTTAAATCTCAGGAACTACGAGACTTGGAGGTACTAGCTTTCATAACTAAAGCAAAGATCATCCCCTCAGAGTTTATTGTCCAAATTGTTGAGCTAATGGACAAACTCTACCCTCCGGGCCCAATACTGGAGATAAATGCCTACAAAAACCTACTCAAAAACAACCTGGATAAACCCACAAAAATTGTGGAGCTTTTTATTAAGCAAGCAATGTTTTGTAAGAAGAATGGTCAGGTTTATGAAGCAATCGAAGCATATAGCGACGCGTTTGATTATTTGTCTATGGAAGCCAAAAACTTTGCCGACAAAACAATTATC
>JAQTMP010000006.1 GCA_028714275.1 Candidatus Paceibacterota bacterium | reverse complement strand
CTTGAACAGTGGAGGAATCTGACAAAATGCTTAGGAAGAGCTTGAGGTACCAAGGCTGTCGTTTGGTCCACTAAAGTTGTAATCAACATTCATAGTTGATTCGCACTCGGAATATATGGTGTAGCATTGTCCAATACGATCTGCTTGACCAAGAGTATTGTTGTTGGGTAATGGCATATAATTCATTTTTAAGGCGGTGAAAAGGTCCTGCCACGCCAACAGGTAACTGCCTCCACCAGGTGAACCTTGCACAACCTGGATTTGCAAGAGAAAGCCGTTGCAACAAACCTGGAGGGATGTGAAGTGTCCTCCAAAAGGAACTGTGTAGGCTAAGTCTCCTAGACTGAGAGCATTGGCTTTATTGTTTGAAAAAAAGAAACTGGCCGCGATCAAAATAGTGAACGAAAGAAGTGTCAGAATATTTACTATTTTTTTCATAATTTTATTTTAAAATGAGATTAAAATTTGTCATATTGCTGCGTCCGTTTTTATTTTCAACTGCCACAAATAATTTGAGTGACTGGGGAAAATTTTTCATAACTTTGTCTAAGACCTGCTGGCTAAAACCTTTTGTTTGATCCTGGATCTGATTTGAAATTGTTGAATTCATAACAAAAGAAATCGTTTTGCTGTCTTTGGATGGAATATGTGTATAGGTAGAAGTGGCATCCCAAGAAACAAGCACTGTGTTGTCTGCCAAGTCAAAATTTTGTCCGGTAATCGTGATGGCCGTACCATTTTTAGCTGAATCTGGAGAAATGGACGTGACTGTAGGGGCAGTATCTGCCACCACGGCGTTTATTTTGCCAGAAATCAAAGAAATAATTTTTTGGCGGGTAGCAGGCCCCACAAAACCATTTCCTTGGACTAGATTATTAGGAGTCAAGATTTCTTGAGCATATTTCTCTTGAAACTTTATCACAGCCTGTTGAGTTTTTATTCCAAAATATGTTGTTTCATGGCCAGACGACCCCGGAGCACCCAAGGGTGTAGAGCCGTCTGAAAGGATCTGGGTAGCAGGATCCTGATTTAAAAATTTTTGCAGGGCTAACACATCTTGCCCGCTTACCCCCAAGCTTAAATTTCTATAAAAAATAGCGGCTGAACCAACAGCGCTAGACGGGCCAACAGACCCAGTAGTTTGAGCAAATGAACTGCCCGTTAAAAAGACAGAAAGAAAAATAAAAAAAATAGAGCAAAAAATAAATATCAGGCCAGACAGAAAAAATGGGCTATTTTTTCTGTTAGTTTTTTCTTCAAATATTTCAGATACCCGCACCATATTGATTGTATTGTATCACAGTATCATATATAATTTGACTATAATATTCATCTAAAATCTACCTCCTTGAATCTTAAAAACCTAAATTTTAAAAAAATAAAACTCCCTAGCCGCAACGTCCTTATTCTTTTTTCCCTCTGTCTTTCTCTCGTCATTTTTGTGGTGGCAGTCAAGGCTCGTTATGACCGTATTTCCTCTATTATTTCAACCGCTGATCTTTCCTACAGTGCGGGGCAAGTCTCATCAAGTGACAATCTAGTGGATAGCGCCATTCAGGATGCTCAGATTACTCAATTGACTGCCACCAACAGCGTAGCAAATGCCCTCCTTCCTGGCCCAAACGACACCATGACGGATACGCTTTCAAAAAGTCTTTTTGCCAACTACATGTCTGCTCAGACAGCAAATAGTGGACAGATAGATGATAGTAGCCAAACCAGCATTATCAACAACACCCTGGCCAACGTAAATATTCCTAGCCTGCCTCAGGCATACAGCCTTTCGGATATTCACAGCTTTACACCTAGGACTAAAAACGACCTTAAAACTTATGGAAACAGTCTGATTTTGACAATCAATCAAGCTTTTGCGGGGATCAACCAGCAAATCACTGACAATCCGGCGGGGGAAATACCCAATAGCAGCATAGTGATATATAAAAATGTTTCTTTGAGTCTTTCAAAACTATCTGTTCCTTCGGACATAGTCCAGACCCATCTGGCTCTGATCAATAGCTACTATGCTATTTACTCTGTTTTAAACGATATCAATAATTATCAAAAAGACCCCCTCAAGGGCCTCTTGGCTATCCAGGAATATCAGGCTTTAGCTACTCAACAAAACGATATCTACACCCAAATCAGTGGTTATTTCCAGAATAATGGTATAATTTTCAATGATAATGAGCCTGGATCAGCTTGGAATCCAGCCGCCAGCTCGACAAGCACCGCCCAAACTGCCAAATAATTTTTTATATATGAAAAAAATAATACTTTCTATCGCCATCTTCACTCTGATCGGAGCTGGCGCTTTGCCTTTAGAAACAAAGGCGGCTACCACTGACGCTGCTGGTACAATTGATCCAGGAACAAATAATGGATCTGGTGTTTATGCAAATTATCCTACGAATACTCAGTCTTATAATTCAAATACAAATTACAACAATGTGACCGGAGCGTACACCCTGCCAGACTCGGTAACCGCGGGTAATGCCGCCGCAGCCTCCATCAATCAACCCGCTGCAAATAGCCAAGCCGCTTCAGCCCAAAACACTACTCAAAGTAATGTCTCTGGAAGTGGTTCAATGACTGGGGCAGTAGGCTCGTGTGTTGGCAGTATTTTGGGGCAGGCGGTTGCGCGTGCGGCGACAGGACTCGTCGGAAAAGCTATTGGTACGGTCACAGACAAAGTGGCAAACCCACTTGTTCCAGATCAGCCAGTAAACTTGGAGGCCGCTAAAATTGGTATTGTAATCTTTGGGGTACCGACAGGCATCAGTTGGGATTCTATCCAGTATTGCTTTATCAACGCCATGATTACTTACATTACTCAGAGTACGATTGCTTGGATCAATAGTGGTTTCAATGGCAATCCAGCTTTTGTGTCCAACCCTCAACAATTTTTCAGTGATATTGCTGATCAACAAGCAGGGGCTTTTGTCCAGCAGGTAGTCGGAGGGACTACAGGCCTCAATATCTGTCAGCCTTTCCGTGTAGGGGTAGGTATCGGCTTGGCTAAGCAGTATGGTTCAACTTTTGCCCAAAGATCACAGTGTACATTGACCCAAGCTTCGGCAAATGTGAATCAGTTTTTGAACGGAAACTGGAGTCAAGGTGGAGGATACAAAAGCTGGATAAGTATGACTCAAAATCCACAAAATAATCCATACGGTCTTTCCTTGATGTCCAATAATGAAATGTACGCCCGGATTGGGACACAACAAAACACAGCACAACTTCAACTAGGTTTAAATAAGGGCTGGCTTAATATACAACAATGCGATAAAAGTGCGGCCGATGATCCAGAAAGAAAAAGCTGTCATACCACCACTCCTGGAGGAATGATTGCGGATGCAGCGGCTAAACAAACGGGCCTTGCGGCTGATCGGCTTGTGTTGGCAAATAGTTTTGATCAAGTTGTAACAGCTTTGGTAAACCAGTTGATTAAGATTTCGTTGAATAAGATTTTGCAGAATTAACGTGTAAACGTTTAAAAATAAATGTTTCAGATAGAGAAAAACAAAAAAATACTTTTCAATACAGGATTATTACTCCTAGTCGTATTCTTTTTGATACCACAGAAGGTGGGAGCTTGGCAGGATGGGCCAAACCTTTTGTCAAACCCTTTTACAAAACCAAACTATATTACTGGAACAACACTGGTTCTGGATTCTTATGAAAAAGCAATTGTAGCGAATGCTGGGGTGGTTGATACAAACGGAAAACCCAATTCAGATGTTCAGATGATCTTTATTTATAAACTGGATACCTCTACAGGTCAAATGAAGCTCGAGGATGTCGTCAGACATTCTGCAGATGGAAACCAAATCCAGACCGATCAATGGATAAGCCAAGCGAAAGGAATACCAGGGGCCCCTGATGACGGTAGGGTAATCTTGGATGAAACAGGAAATCCAAATAGTCCTGATGGACAACTTCGCAAAATAGCTGTAGCTCAAAATCAAGCGAATAGTTACGACGGAGCTAGTGGAGTGGTAGCTGCGAATCAAACAGCAGCTCAACAAGTTCAGGCAATGCATGCGGCAGGAAATACTGCCGCAGCAGCAACCCCAGACACTGGTATCGAAAGCAGTACTGGACCATCTTGCTGGAAACCCCTCAGTATTTGGCACATGGGTAGCGGTTTTGGTTTTGATGCTGAAGGTTGTGCCGCCTGGGGAGCCAATACGGTTCTCTCCGCTGTTTCTTGGATTTTGTGGATAGTGGGTATTCTATTTAACTTTGTTATAAGTTACACGGTCATTGATATGGCTAAAAATATTGGGGCTATTCAGACAATCACTACTACCTGGTCTACCTTTCGAGATTTGGCCAATATTGGATTTATCTTTATTTTGCTCTACATATCGATAGCTACCGTGCTAAGAATTAGTGGCTATAATGCCAAGACTCTTTTGGCAAAACTGATCATTGTGGCCATCCTGATGAATTTTAGTCTTTTCTTTACAAAAGTGATCGTGGACGCTTCAAATATTATTTCTTACCAGTTTTATAAATCCATTTCTATTACAGCGGCAAACGGCTCTGTCACGAACTTAGCTGGAACAAACCTTAATGACAACGGTCTTTCTGATGCTTTTTTGAATTCATTAAAACTGACAAGTATATACACGGGGGGGAGTACAAACGGAGGAACAAACAGCAAGAGTGCGGTCACAAGTGGTGGCTGGTACAACATTTTATTGACGGCTCTGTTTGGATCGATATTGCTGATTGTTGTTGCAGTTATATTTTTGTTCGCCAGTATAGTTTTTATTACACGTTTTGTGACTATTATCATATTGATGATTCTTTCACCAGTAGCTTTTGCTTCCATGGTCCTTCCAAAAACTTCAGGATCTTTTAACAAATGGTTGCAAGCTTTAATGAAAGAGGCCATCACCGCTCCGGCCTTTTTCTTGATGATTTGGGTTACACTTAAATTGATCCAGGATGGTGGTTTGAGTGCAATTCAAAACACTGCCACCGGTAGTTTTGGCAGTTTTGCAAATGGTACGGCTAGCTCTGCAAGCAGTATTGGTTTGGTTTTTAACTATGCTGTTGTGGTTGGGTTATTGGTATGTTCATTGGTCTTAGCAAAGATGGCTGGGGGAAGCGGCTCCGGGGCAGCGATGAATTTGTTTGATAAAACAAGAAAAGGAGCACAGGGATATATGGGTCGTGGTGGTGTCAGAACAATGCTTGCCGCTGGAAATGCTGTTGGTCTAGGAAAAATTGCTGGGGAAAATAGTAGATTTGGAAACACTCGTGTGGGAACAGCCTTGAGAAATATCACTTCTGGGGCAGCTGCAAAAGCTAAATTTGGTAGCGCTCGATCAGTTGAGGATGTAAACAAGTCAGAAAAGGAGCGAAAAGCAAAAGTTCGCACATTAGAACAAAGACAAAATATTGAAACTCAATTGGGCCTAGGGGCGGGAGGAAATGTTCCAAAGGCTGTTAGAGATATTGGTAATGACATCACAAACGTATCTGCCAAGACACTTGCAAAGCCTGGGGTTGTTCAGCACCTAACCTCAAGTCAATTAAAAGCCATTGAAAAGAGTGATAAAATCGGTGACAGCGACAAGCAAAAAATCCGAGAAGCTCGTATGGCTCCACTGCAGGCCGCAGTAACTGCTGGTGCGGGTGTCCATGGGGCCTTGGGCAACCTTCATCCATCTGAAGTCGCTCAATTACCAATGACAACTCTTGGACATGTAAATGTCGTACCCCATCTAAATGTAAGTATGATTAAGAAAATTAAAGAAGAAACAACCCAGACTGAACGTGCTGGCCTCAGGGCTCAGCTTTTGGCTGCTCATGCTGCTGGTTCTCCTGTTGAACAGTGGCTAAGAGGGGGGGCCCACCATGACGGAGAGGGCCTAGACTTCTAAACTTAAAATAATAAGAAAAATATGCCTGAAGAAATTAAAAAATATCTCGAATCCGCTAACTATATCATTGCTATCCAAGAAATTGGGGCTGATTTTGATTTAATGATAAATAAAATTGATAGCCTTGAACAAGAAACCCGGGCTTTGATTTCTGGTAAAATATTTTCTGCTGATTTTACTCAAAAAATAAGAGATGTTTTGGAAATACCAGAGGGTGAAGCTGAAAAAATTGCAGCAGAGATCGATGAAAAGATTCTTAAACCCTTAAAACACACCCTTGTTGAGATGGGAGGGGAAGAAAGTGAACATAAAGATCTTAATAAAGAAGACGTTTTAAACGAAATCGAAAATCCGACACCTACTCCAAAGAATTCGAGTCTGCCTACAGCAAATGCTTCTGCCGTACGCCCTCCAAACACACCCACCACAATCTCTGGCACAACCCCCATGACTTCTATCCGCAATCAATCCCTCACGGTCCAAAAAATGGCTGAGACTATTCAGGTACCCAAAAAAGAAATTGTAATCAATGAAAAAAGTAGCCCCTCGCCAGCTGTGCCCTCAGAAGCTCCTCAAGCTGAAACTAAAAAATACGCTGTCGATCCTTATCGAGAACAGTTCTAAAGGCACCTTAAGATACTTTAAAATTTAGCCTTTCTTTAAGCCTCCTTGGCAGAAACTTGAACACATATCTGCTAGGCTTGCTAGTAGCGTGCACACTTTAGATGTACGATAATTCAATTAAATGCCAAAAGAAGATACTATTTTAGAAGCAATCCTAGACCTTAGGGTTTATGTAGAAAATAAATTTGACCAGGTGGATAAAAGATTCGACCGTATAGAAAAACGTCTTGAGGCCATAGAAAGCCGTGTCGAATCTATTGAAGAAAACATAGCCTCAATCAAGGTCGATATGAGCATCATGAAAGACGATATCCACTCAAATCGTCAAAAGACCATTAAACTTGAGCAGAGTCTCGAACACTACGTCTCCCTTACTGCCTCAGAATTTGCTAAACTAGGAGCATGAGATTCCAAGTACCCCAATTTATCGAGGTTGAAGACAAGATTTTTGGCCCTTTCACCTTCAAGCAGTTTGTCTATCTTGTGGGAGGCGTAGCTGGGGCCTATCTTGTCTGGAGAGTCTTGCCAGCTTTCATTGGACCGATTTTTGCCTTGCCTATTCTTGGCCTAGCCCTCGCTTTGGCTTTTTATAAAGTAAACAATCGCCCTTTTATTGATGTGGTGGAGTCAGCCATCACTTATTTTATAGGCAACAAACTTTACATCTGGAAAAAAGAGGACAAAAAAATAGCGCCCAAGGATCAGGCTAAAAAAGGCGGGCCTGGCCACGAAGATGAGGATGACGGCACCGATGTGACCAAAGGCCTTTTTGTGCCAAAACTCTCCGAAAGTAAGCTCAAGGATTTGTCCTGGAGCCTTGATGTTAACGAAACAATCTACTCGCACGAGTCAAAAAGCCTGGGAGTGGGGCAGGGTATGAGGCGCGGGAGTAAAAATCCTTTTTAATATTTCACCCTTTAATTTCAGACACTGTTTTTACACAAGTTTTTATTTCTTTTTTACTATATAATAGAGCTATGGCCTCAAGCACAAGCATTCCTTCCAAAGCAACTCAGCAATTTGTACCCATCAAAGAAGTCCGTGATGGGGTGCTTGTCTTGAAAGACAACTCTATGCGAGCCATTGTCCTCACCTCTTCCCTCAACTTTGCTCTCAAATCGGCTGACGAACAGGGCGCTATCATTGCCCAGTTTCAAAACTTTCTCAACTCGATCAACTTTCCAATCCAGATCTATGTCAGTCACGCAAACTAGACATTCGACCATATATTGCGCTTCTAGAGCAGCGCCAGCTCGAGCAGACAGGAGATTTGATGAAAATTCAGACCCATGAGTACATTGAGTTCATCAAAAGCTTTACTGAATCTACCAACATCATGACCAAAAGCTTTTTTATCGTGGTGCCGTACACTCCTAGTGTCATCCAGGCCAAAAAAACAGGGCCATTGAGCGTTTTCCAGTCCAAGAAAAAATCCGTAGTGGCAGCCGAAGATATTCAAAACTTTGAGGAAAACCGAAGTCAGCTCGAGCAGCGTATCGAGGTCGTCGAGCAAGGTTTGGTGCGCTGTGGGATCCGAGTGGTCAAGCTTGGCACCGAAGAATTGATTGAGCTTTTCTACAAGATTTTCAACCCAGGGGATATAGACAAGCCTATCCATGTGGAGCAATAGGGGCAATAAGTAAAGAGTAATAAGTAAAAAAACAAAAACATGTCACTCCTTGATTTTATAAAACCAAAACCCAAGACCGCGCCAGTTATTACTTCTATCCTGCCTCAGGAGATTTATCAGTCTGGAGTGCTTGAGCTCCAGGATGTTATTGCACCTTCTGCTCTCAAGATCACTCCGCGAGCCCTCAATCTTGGCGACAAAATCGTCCGAACCTTTTTTGTCATTTCTTATCCCCGCTATCTGACTGAAAGCTGGTTTGCTCCTATTATCAACCTCGACAAGATTTTTGATGTCTCGATTTTTATTCATCCTATTGAGACTTCCCGGGTCTTGCGCCAATTTCAGAAAAAAGTGGCTGAGGTTCAGAGCCAGATTCACATTCGGGAGGAAAAAGGCCTGGTGCGAGACCCGATGCTCGACACCGCCTATCAAGATCTCGAAAATCTCCGCGACAATCTCCAACAAGCCCAGGAACGTATCTTTGATGTGGGTCTTTATATTTCCATATACGCGGATACAGATGGCGAGCTTGATAAAATAGAATCTGAAATAAAATCCATTCTCGAGGCCAGCTTGGTCTACATAAAGCCTGCCCTTTTTCAGCAGGAGCAAGGCTACAAGAGTATTTTGCCTATTGCTACGGACGAGCTAGCGGTGCACTCAAAACTCAACTCTTCGCCTCTCTCAAGTCTTTTTCCTTTTATTTCTTTTGATCTTACCTCAGATAAAGGAATTCTTTATGGCATCAACCGACACAACTCCAGCCTCATTCTTTTCGACAGATTTTCACTAGAAAACTACAACTCTGTGACCTTCGCCAAGGCCGGATCGGGAAAATCCTACGCCACCAAGCTCGAAATTTTGCGCACTTTGATGTTTGATACCGAAGTCATCGTCCTTGATCCAGAACGTGAATACGAATATATGGCTGAAGCCACAGGCGGCCGCTATTTTAATATTTCTCTCACGTCTGAACACCATATCAATCCTTTTGACCTACCAATCGCTCGAGAAGACGAGTCCGCCGCCGACGTCCTCCGCTCAAATATTATCAACCTCGTGGGTCTTTTCCGCATCATGCTTGGAGGTTTGAGCCCCGAAGAGGATTCCATCATCGACCGCGCCATCAGTGAAACCTACGCCCTCAGGGACATTACTCCAGAGTCCAACTTTGCCACCATCGAGCCGCCTCTTATGTCTGATTTTGAGCTAGTGCTTGCGGGCATGGAGGGAGGAGAGAGCCTAGTGCAGCGTCTAACAAAATATACCAAAGGGACTTGGGCTGGTTTTATCAACCGTCCAACCAATGTCGATATCAATAAAAAATTTGTGGTGTTTTCACTCCGCGATATGGAAGACGAGCTCAAACCAATCGCTATGTATATCGTCATGCACTTTATTTGGAATGCTGTGCGCAAAGATTTACGTAAACGCCTCCTTGTCATCGACGAGGCTTGGTGGATGATGAAATCAGAGGATACGGCTAGCTTCCTGCTTGGTTTGGCAAAACGAGGGCGTAAATATTACTTAGGTCTTGCCACTATCACCCAGGACGTAGAGGACTTCTTGGCTTCTCCTTACGGTCTGCCGATTATTACCAACTCATCTATCCAGGTCCTACTCAAGCAGTCTCCCTCTTCTATTGATGTCATCCAAAAAACTTTCAATCTCACTGAAGAAGAAAAATTTCTCTTACTTGAATCCGATGTGGGTGAAGGCATCTTTTTTGCCGGTCTCAAACACGTCGCTATCAAAGTGATTGCTTCGTACACTGAAGACCAGATCATCACCTCCAATCCTAGTCAGATCTTGGCCATGAAAAAAGCCAAAGAAGATTTACTCGATAAAGGGAACGCTTAAAACGCTACTTTATGTCTGCATCTCAACAACGTATTTCAACTGGTGACGAGACTCTTATGGAAGGAGCCGCTTGGTGCGTCTATGCTCTTGATTTTGTGATAAACATAGTCGGAGACTGGTTTTTAGTAGGAGAAATCATCAGTATCATCTTTATGGCTGTCATGACAGCTGTATATATATTTTGGTTTACCACCAAAAACGTCAAGATTACCGACCCCACTATTTTTAAAGTTTTTATTTTAAGAGATATTGTGGCTTTAATCCCGATTATTGATCTATTGCCTATTTTTCCTCAAAAAGAAGGCCTTCCGCAGCCTGGCTTTCCTGGGATGGTTAGAGCGGTTATCCAAGCCTCTAGAGAGCAAGATAAAATTCAAAATCAAAAAAATGCCGGCGCTGAAAGTAAAATCATTCGGCCAAACCGTTTCCGCCCTGAAGGTGCGTCAGATGAAAAACCAAATCGTTTCAGAAACCAGCCGGCCAACAATCAAGGGGATAGTGACGAATACCAGGAGGCAGCCTAGTGTGGTACTATTATGAGGATGAAGAATAATTTTCTTACTCATGTTTTCTCTTTTAGTGTGGGTTCCATACTCGCATTCTCTCCTTTTTTGGCCTTTGCCCAACAAAGTCCAGACATCACCTCACAAATTCCTGAGATCCAAGAACAAGCCACCGTCACCGTTGACCCTGAGATTCCCAAACCGAACGATTCTGTTTCCGTTTCCATCGAAGCTTTTGGCATCGACCTCGATCGGGCCAATGTGTCATGGGCAGTCAATGGAAAAACTTTCACCAGCGGCACTGGTCTCAAATCTTTAAATTTAAACGCTGGCCCAATAGGCAAAGTGACGAAAATTGACATCACCGTCACCCCTATAAACGGCCCTGCCTTTACTCGCAGCGTCACTATTGCTCCTGCCGATGTAGATCTGATTTGGGAAGCGGACTCATATACCCCTCCTTTTTATAAAGGTAAGGCTCTCTACTCATATCAAGACAACGTGAGAGTAGTGGCTCTGCCTACTCTTATTTCAAATGGCTCTCAAGTCAGTCGTTCAAACATTATTTATAATTGGAAGAAAAATTACACCGCTTATGCAGACAAATCCGGCTTTGGCATAAATTATTTCGATGTCACTGGCAACATTCTTACCAAGCCTGACAATGTGGCAGTGGAAGTTTCTTCGGCCCAGGATTCATCTACCAAAGCGGCCAACGATGTCGATCTTATTCCTGGAGACCCTCAAGTCGCTCTGTATGAAGACAATCCTCTTTATGGAATTTTATTCAATCGGGCCCTTCAAGGCTCATACAATCTCAATCAAGCTGAGGTAAAAGTAGCCGCCTACCCATATTTTTTTGGAACCAATGCCAAAAATGGTTCGACTTTGGGCTATGCTTGGTCGATCAACAACAATTCAATCGATGTTCCCACAAATCAAAATGAAGTTGTCTTTCGTCAGGCCACCAAAGAAAAAGGTCAGTCTGATATAGCTGTCCAGATCAATAGTACCGACAAGCTTTTGGAACAAGCTGCCAACGCTATCTCGTTTTTGATTGGAAAATAACCCTACAAAACATCCCCATGCAACCCTACACCCCTCTCACCAACATTGGAAATTTTGTAAGTGCTACTCCGGTGGATTTTCCTACCTATCTAAACAGTATGTACAAGTTGGGAATTGCAGCTGCAGGAGTGTTGGCAGTTATTATGATAGTGGTTGGTGGCATTCAATATATGACCTCTGAGGCTATTGGGAGTAAAGAGGAGGGGAAGGATAGGATTTGGTCAGCTATTTGGGGGCTAGTCTTGGCTTTGATGTCATTTATTATCTTGAATACTATCAACCCTAAGCTTTTGAATTTGAATTTGAGTATATCTCAAGTGAACGGGACGGCGGGGACTCCGGCAACGGCGAATAACCAGTTGTTTGCGACGACTACAGGAACGGCGGGGGTCAATCCCTATACTGGTTACAATGCCTTAACGGGGGCTTATGGCTTGCCCGGACAAGCCCCAACCGCTGATAGTCTTTCTCCCGCGCCAGGCGGAGGACAAACGGCCACTGTCAACAATGTAAAAATCGACACTGATGGGATTGGACAGCCTCCATATTTTGATTTGTATCACCAAAACCAAACCTCATACCAACCAAACGGTCAAAGTCTTGATGCAAATACTGATGTGTATGTAGTAGTGCCCATCGGTTCGAGCATTCCTTTAGGAACACCGGTGCTTATCCAAGACAATACTACAGGAAAACAGGTGTGGGGAATTGTTGGGGATCACGGTCCGAGCACTGGGGGATACGGAGAGATGTCTCGGGCTGCTGGTATGGCCATAGGGGCAACGGACGGCACGCGCGACGCCGCCAATCCTGATAATGTTACTTTCACATTTTATCCTTAATCTTTAGACAAAGATTTAACATGCAACCCTACACCCCTCTCACCAACATTGGAAATTTTGTAAGTGCTACTCCGGTGGATTTTCCTACCTATCTAAACAGTATGTACAAGTTGGGAATTGCAGCTGCAGGAGTGTTGGCAGTTATTATGATAGTGGTTGGTGGCATTCAATATATGACCTCTGAGGCTATTGGGAGTAAAGAGGAGGGGAAGGATAGGATTTGGTCAGCTATTTGGGGGCTAGTCTTGGCTTTGATGTCATTTATTATCTTGAATACTATCAACCCTAAGCTTTTGAATTTGAATTTGAGTATATCTCAAGTGAACGGGACGGCGGGGACTCCGGCAACGGCGAATAACCAGTTGTTTGCGACCTCACCCATTGGCACTCCAAACCCATCAACAGGCTTCAATGCCTTCAGTCCTCCAAATACGGGGGCCTCTGGTATTCAGCCTATTGGAGGCTCGGCCGCTGATCAGGCCAGTTATTTTAACAATGAAGACAATGCCAGAGCCTATTTACTCACTAATGGTGTAAATATCGCTCAACAGCCTTGTACTTTTGGCCAAACTTTTGGCTGTAATAATATCTCAACTGTTGGACAAAGCGGGGTAAGTGGTTTGGTTGATTTGGCCAACAACACCGGGGACTCAAATCTGACCGTTTTAGGGGTGACCAGCCCAGGGATAGGCAAGCCCATTGTCAATCTTCAAAATGACACCGTTCTTCAAGATTATATTCTTTCAAACTATGTCCAGCAAAATGCCAACGGTGGGTATGTGATGTCAGATGGTTCAATTTTCATAGATACCGGAAACAGCTGGAGTGTGGTTTATCCATAGTTTTGCATTTTTTTAGTTTTTATTTAATCCAATTTACGATACAATATAACTATATGTCTCGAGGTAAGTTTATTACACTCGTCGTAGCCATCTCCATTTTGGTTTTTGGGGGGTTGTTTGGCGTCTACTGGTACGTTGCCAGACCAAACACAACAGGAGGATCAACAGCTCAGACCCAAAAAAGTCTCTTCGATTTTCTTTCTTTTGGAAAAAATAGCCCTAGCCAAAACTCTGGCACCCCTTTTGTCTCAAGCACCACAGATGCCACCTCGGGTTTTGGAGAACAAAATTTGGCCATTCCCCAACTAAGACAACTTTCTACGTCGCCTGTGGCAGGGATTGATTTTATTCAAAGAATAGTGACTTCGACAAGCACCGCCAGCTCTACTCAAAAGACAAAAGTGGTTAAAAATTTGGAAACATTCATCCGTTTTGTAGACAGAGCTACGGGCAATATTTTTGAAGCAGCCACCAGCACCCTTCAAATCACTCGTGTGACCAACACCACTAAACCAAAGATTTATGAAGCTTATGTGGCAAATGCAACAGGGGATGCTTATATTTATCGTTCGCTTATCAATGATACTGATGTTATAAAAAATGAGTTTGTCAGTGTCCAGCCAGCCACATCAACAGTTTCAACCTCAACCCCGGGACAAAATTTGTTTAATTCGACTGAAAGTATTTTAACCTCTTCACCTTTACCTTTCGAGATCACGGCTTTAACCTTGTCCCCAACAAGAGATCAGATGTTCTATGTTTTAAATACTAGCCCTAGAGGGATTATTTCTAAACCAGACGGCACAAAACAAAGTGTTGTTTTTGATTCTCCGCTCAAGGAATGGCTAGTTGATTGGGTAAATTCAAAGGTTATTGCCATGACAACCAAACCTTCGGGTACAGTGCCGGGATACTTATACTTTCTTAATCCTCAAACAAAAACCTTTTCAAAAATTCTTGGGGGTATAAAAGGCCTCACCTCTCTTGTCTCACCTAATGGAAAAAAAGTTTTGTATGCAGAAAATACTGACGGGGGAGTGATCAATATGAGTCTTTATCAACCCGATACTAATATTTTGCAAAAATTATTTATCCATACTTTGCCAGAAAAATGTGCCTGGAGTCAGGACAACAATATTTTGTACTGTGCTATCCCAAACAACCCGCCTTCAGCCATCTACCCAGATGCCTGGTATCAAGGATATGTAGCTTTTTCAGATACAATCTGGTCTATCAACACCACCACAGGTGAAAGTAAAGTTATTGTTCGCCCTCAGGACGTCGTCACCGGGGCTTCACTTGACGTGACCTACCCTTCACTTGATACCGCCGAAGATGCGCTGGTTTTTGTTGATAAGACTACTCTCACACCTTGGGTATTAAATCTTCCAACAAACACATCTACCCCTGCAGTAAGATAAAAGGCGCTTTCCGGAGCACGGATATTTTTCTACTAAAAAATTCCTCGTGCTCGCTCCGTCGAGCTCGCAAGTCTCCGTCAAGTGCCTTTTATCTTACTGCAGTAGTTGTTGTGTTCCTGTTTTCAATAGGTTTACGTACAGTGTGGCGTATTACCAACTCCTGCCCCACCATAAAAATACTTTTTGTAGCCCAGTAGAGACAAACCGCTCCTGAAACTTTAAAAGAAAAAAGGAAAATAAAGACCGGGATGACATAGCGAATCTGGATGTTCATGCTACGAGCAAAGTCGTCCTTAAAAGATGGCTTCCCTGAAGAATCTGCCGACTTTGGGCTTGGGGTAAAGGCTGGGACAGAAAACCACCCTTGAAAAAACTGGGTTAGGGCCGCTAAAAAACCAAGAACTATGCTTGCTTTGGCAATATCCATACCAATAAAATGCATGTTGACCGTCAAGGGATTGGCAACAAAGGAATATAGGATTGATTTATCAATAATAGGCAAGCCTCCCCTGTAAAATATAAAATAAAGGCCCAAAATAATAGGGATCTGAATAAAAGTTAAAAAAACTGTTGAAAAAGGGTTGATTTTGTTCTTTTTGTAGAAATCCATCATTTCTTGGGCTTCTTGCTGTTTGTTACCTTTATTTCGTTCACGAATTTTAGCAAGCTCTGGTTCCATCAATTTCATTTCGAGCTGGGTTCTGACTGAAGATCTGGAGAGGGGAAAGAGGATAAGCATGACAATACAGGTCAGTAAAACAACCACCACGCCCACATTGTGGCCTGGCACGACGTCAATCAAAAAAACCAGTGCATTATATAAGGGATTGTAAACTACAAGGTGAAAAATGTATGAAATCATGGCATTAGTATACCAGCTTTTACTAAAACAACCCTAAGTTCTTCCAAAAACTGGTCCTTTTTTAGTTTTTTGGCGGCAGCCGAAACAAAAACCATCACTTTAAAATTGGGCTGGATTTTTGACAAAAAAGACCTAATAATTTCTCTAGAACGACGCTTTAGGCGGTTTCTTTCAACCGCTGTTTTGGCCACTTTTTTTGAAACCACCACCCCAAAACTGCTACTAAATGGCTCTGTGTGGGCGTATTTTATAAAACGAAGCGAAAAAAAGGGCGTATAGACAGAAACACCCTTGGTGAGGATGTTATTGCATTCGTCTGTGTTTATTCTGTGGGTGCGAGGCAACATTTGTTTTGACCCCACCATCAAGCATTACACCGTAGAAAGTCGTTTGCGACCTTTGTGACGGCGGCGAGTGATGACATTTTTACCTGTACGGGTTTTCTTTCGCACTAAAAAGCCATGGCTTTTAGCACGCTTTCGTTTTTTTGGTTGATATGTTCTAGACATAATGAGGGAGTATAGCGCATTATCCACAACTTATCAACATAGTTATCTCCTTGTCGCAAGTTCATTCTTTTCCGCAAGGAGTTATACTATAGCCACTATGGATGTAAAACAAATCTGGTCTTCGGTCCTAAATGAAATAGAGCTGGCTTTCTCAAAAATTAATTTCAATATGTGGTTTAAGGATACTGGGGTACAAAGGATTGACGAAGAGGGTGGAGTGTATGTTTCGGTCCCAAGTGTTTTTGTCCGCGACTGGATTGCTGAAAAACACCACAAAACCATGTTGAGTTTGTTTAGAAAATACTCAGACAACCTTGTTAGATCTGTCCACTATGTGGTTATTGCCAATAATCAAAAAAACCAAAACCTTGAATCACCCCAAGCCAACACCCACAAAATCCAAAACATTACTCGAGAGCTTCCTTTGACTGACTTTTATATCAATCCTGATGACAACCTAAACCCTCGATATACTTTTGAAAGTTTTGTGGTTGGACCTTTTAACGAACTAGCGCATGCTGCAGCTCAGGCTATTATTAAAAAACCTGTTGCTTACAATCCACTTTTTTTCTACGGAAGCACAGGGCTTGGTAAGACACACCTCATGCAAGCAGTGGGGAACTACCTAAAAAATCACAACAAAGACCGAAGGGTTTTTTATGTTACCTCTGAAAAATTTTCGACTGATTATGTCAGCTCGATGCAAGCCAACAAAATAAACCAGTTCAAAGAAAAGTATAGAAAATATGATCTATTGATTATGGATGATATCCAATTTCTTTCAAACAAAGAAAAAACTCAAGATGAGCTCTTTCACCTCTTTAACCACATGTATGAAAACAATCGCCAGATTATCTTTTCATCTGATGTCCATCCAAACTACCTTCAAAACTTAGAGGATCGTCTAAAATCGCGCTTCATGGCAGGAATGATGGTAGATATTTCTCCTGCTGACTTGGAGTCAAAAACGGCCATATTACAAGCCAAAGCGCGCCAAAATGGAGTAGAAATTCCTCTCGAAATCATTCAGTATATTGCCTCCACTGTAGAAGGAAGCATTCGAGAGCTTGAAGGGGCCTTAAACGCCCTCATATGCCACATGCAGATGAAGGGAAACGACATCTCGCTCAGTGATATAAAGATGCTCACAAAGAACTCTACAAAACCAGTTCGAAATGTTTCAGTAAAAGAAGTGATTAAAGCGGTGGCTAGTTTTTACAACATAGAGGAGGATAGCATTTACAATAAAACTCGCCGCCAAGAAGTGGTCAAACCAAGACAGCTCACTATGTATATTTTGCGAGAAGACTTTAATATTTCATATCCTCTTATAGGACAAAAAATGGGTGGACGAGACCACACCACTGTCATTCACTCATGCGACAAAATTAAAAATGAAATAAAAAATAATCCTCTCCTTATCCAAGAATTAAATCAGATCCGCGCATTGATTTGATGTGGATTAAAAGTGAGTAGGGTTTAAAAAACTGGGGAGAAGGAGTGGAAAAGTTTGGGAGACCGTCCGGTCTGAATGTTGAAAAGTAAAAAATAAAAATAAGTTTGGGTTAAAGTTATCCACATGAAGTGTCCCATATCCACATTTTATTCTTTAAGGATTCCTAAAAAAACCAGTATCGAAAGCCTTTAAAAAGTTTTCCCCATATCCACAAGACTATCATCATCATATATTTATATATAATAAAAAAGAAAAAACATATGAACATCGAATGTGTAAAAGAAAAGTTGGTCGGGGCAATTTCAAAAGCAGAAAAAATAACAAGTAAGAATCCAACCCTTCCGGTATTGAAATGTCTTTTACTTGAAGCAAAAGGGGGACATTTAAACATAAAGGCCACCAATCTGGATCTTGGTGTAGAAATCGTTGTACCAGCAAAAGTGATCCAAGATGGAGTTATTGCTGTGCCTGGAGCAATTCTAAATGGTTTTTTGTCCAATCTGCCTCCAGAAAAAAGCATAAAGCTGGAAATGATAGACGGATCCTTAAAAGTTTCAACATCTCAAAGTCATGCTCTAATAAAAACTTATCCCATTGAGGACTATCCTACTATTCCAAAAGTATCGGGAGGTCAAGTTTTTTCTTTACCGGGTAAGGATTTCATCAAAGGCCTCAAGTCTGTCTGGTATAGCTCAGCTATTTCTAGCATGAAACCAGAGCTTTCTAGTGTGCTCATAAAAGCCGAAAATGGTTTTATGGTCTATGCAGCCACAGATGCTTTTCGTTTGGCTGAGAAAAAAATAAAGGCTAAAAATATAGGTAATTTTACCCAAACCCTTATTCCATTTAGAAATGTGGCGGAAATTGTCAGAATTTTTGATGGAGTTGAGGGAGATTTTGAAATAAAAACGGATGCGAATCAAGTTTCAATTTCCACAGACTCAATCTACCTTTTTTCGCGCGCGGTGGAAGGAGTTTTTCCAGATTATCGTCAGATTATTCCAAAAGAGACAACTACGGAGGTAGTGCTACTTAAGCAGGATATTTTAAATAGCCTCAAGACCTCCACAGTCTTCTCTAATGCATTTAATGAGGTCAACCTAGAGATTGATCCAACTGCAAAGATTTTTCATCTCACAACTAAAAATAACGACGTTGGAGAAAATGAAAACAGCCTCAGTGCCGCTTTGACGGGAGAATCTTTAAAAATTAATTTTAATTACAAATATCTCCATGACTGCTTCCAGTCTATAGACACAGACTCTATTTCTTTTAGTTTTGCCGGCCTCAATAAAGCTTTGATCATAAAAGGAGTAAATGACCAATCCTTTATGTATTTAGTGATGCCTATGAATAAATAGGATGTGTTTTAGGTGGGTGATAAATTTAAAATAAATTTGGTATAATGAAAGTATGCTCAGTGTTTCAAACTTTTTAAGCAGGTATCAAACCTTCAAGGACAGCACCCTTGATCGAGAAAAAATAGCCCAAACACTATCTATTTTTATGAAGGTGTCTTTTACAAAAAAAGAAATTATCCTTAAAGACAACGTGCTTTTTATTAAAACCCACCCAGCCATAAAAAATGAAATCTTTTTAAAGAAGACATCAATTTTAAGTTATTTAAAGGAGAAAAATCCAGAGGTATCAGTTTCCGATATCCGTTAAAAATAAAAGTTATTTAATAACACTAAAGGAAAAGGAAGCTTCACCCCTTTTTCCATTTATGTCCGTTGCCAGGGCCCTCACTTCATTGGTAGCTTGAATATTTTCAGTATCGTTTGGAACAAAAGAAAACAAAAAAGGAGCTTGAGTAGAAGAGCCTATAAGAGTGTTGTTCACAAAATAATCAATTCTGGAGATTGTGCTTGAGGATTGGATGTTTGGAGTGATTGTAACTCTCGTGTTTCCATCAATGGTGTTGTTTTGGTTTGGACTTGATAGTGTAAACACAGGGCCATCAATGTCTGTGGTTCCGGGTACGACCACTGGTCCTGGGGTGAAGTTTCCTACTGTGGTAGGCGTGGTGAGGAGGTTTTGACTGGCTGCCCAGTTTTGCACCCCATACTCCCATAAACGAAACTGAGGATCACTGTTTGGATCTGTTGGTGCGGGGCCAGTCGGGTCATTTTTATTTATCCAATAAAGCTCAGAGTGTATACCACTCAACCCATCACCCTGCCAAAAACCTTTAAGAAATGGCTTTAGATTTGGATCTGTTGGATCTGGTGGAGTAAATTGGGTATCTGGTACTTTGGTTAAGGCATAATCCATAAATTGCTTCCACATCGGAGCGGCAATAGCGGCGGAGGCTTTTTGGACCATGGGGGCATTGTCATTGTTTCCCATCCAGACACCTACTGCGATTGAAGGTGTGTATCCAATAACCCACGCATCTCGGGAGTTGTTTGTAGTACCTGTTTTCATGGCTACTCTTTTTCCTCCAAAATAAACTGGACCAAAAACAGGCGCTCTGGCATTATTATCAGATAGCACATCATTTACTAAACGAGCTGACTGGGGATTGAGGACCAAGCTTGAAGAAGTGGCAAACCTTTCCAGGTCATTCCCAGCTCGATCTTTCACCTCCAGTATTCCAGTGTCTGGATTGCGTACTCCATCTTGAGAAAAAACTCCGTAGGCGCTTGTCATATCCAATGGAGAGACTTCACCTCCTCCAAGTACAAGGGTAAGGCCATATTGGTTGGCGTCCCCAAGGCTTTGGATGCCCATTTTCCGGGCCGTTTCTATAGAATTCTGAACTCCAGCTAAATAGAGAAGTTTTACAGCTGGAACGTTGCGTGAGAGGGCTAAAGCCGTGCGTAGGCTCATCACTCCCATATAAGTGTTATCGTAATCTTGAGGAGAATAGCAAACTGCGCCAGGGGAGATAGGATATCCAGTCACACTACACCCTGTTGAAAATTCAGTTGGCACATCAAAAATAGCCGTGTCGGGAGTGTAACCTTTATCAAAAGCGGTGGCATATACGAAAGGTTTAAAGGAGGATCCCGGCTGACGATGGGCCGTAGCTACGTTAAAGTTTCCATCGATTGTTGTATCAAAATAATCTCGAGAACCCACCATAGCTAATATTTGGCCATTGGTTGGATCTATAGCCACGAGTGCCCCGTTGCTGGCATTAAGGGCCTTTCCATTCTTTAGAATGTAATCCTTGACCACTTGTTCAGCTTTTTGTTGGAGATCGTAATCAAGAGTGGTTATGACACTGAGGCCCCCTTGTTGAAGGGCATCTTCCCCGTATTTTTTTGCCAAGTAGTCTCGGATAAACATCACAAAATGAGGAGCTTTAATCCCTCCAACCGAAGCAGTTTTAAAGGCTACATTTTCTTGTATAGCAGCATTATATTCATCGGCTGTAATGTCATTCAATTCCCTCATTTTTTGCAAAACAAGATTTTTTCTATCCACCAAAGCTGCCTTGTTGTTTCCAAAAGGGGAGTAATAGGTGGGGGCTTGAGGTAGGGCGGCAAGATAGGCTGACTCTGCTAAATCCAGGTCGGCAGCGTGTTTACCAAAAAAAACCTGGCTGGCTTCTTCTATTCCATATATATTTCCTCCGTAAGGTGTGTTGTTTAAATAAAGGTTTAAAATGGTGTTTTTATCGGCAACCTGTTCTAGTTTTATGGCCAAAACCCATTCCTTAATTTTTCTGGAAATTGTCTTGTCGCCAGTCAAAAGTGAATTTTTTACCACTTGTTGGGTGATGGTTGAGCCTCCTTGGCTGAAATGAAGAGTCCAAATGTCTGCAAAAAAGGCTCGGATAATAGAGCTGATTTTTATCCCATTGTGCTGATAAAAACCCGCATCCTCAATGGCTACCGCCGCTTCTTTTTCGTAGGGTGATATTTGGTCAAAAGGAACAACGGTGCGACGTACGTTCTGGCTTAAATCATACAGGAGAATATTACCTGTTCGGTCATATATTTTTGTAGATTGACTGACTAAGCGGTCGTCAAAAGAGCTTAGGTCTGGGGTTTTTAGGCTGGCGGCCCATAAGACAAAAAATCCACCAAATATGAAAAGAAAAATCAAAACAGCAACCAAAACAGATGCAATATGCCTCCACTTGATAATTCGTGGCAGGGATTTCAAAATATTTAAAAAAACATGCCAGACACGGCTTCTCCCTGCAGGAGTTTTCAGATTTTTCCAAACCCACTTTATAAATCTACCCAATCCTTTTAATTCCCTAAGGAACACATCTATCAATTTCATTGCCCTACATCCTACCATACTCAAAGGACTTTCAATATGGTACATTTATACTTATGAATATAGGCCTTATAAAAGAAAAACCAAAAGGAGTGTCCATCCAGGAACTTTTGACTAGAGGAGTTGAACACATTTTTCCCAATCCAGCTTTTTTAGAAGAAAAATTAAAAAAAGGTGAAAAAATCACTATTTATTTAGGCATTGATCCGACCGGCCCGACTCTTCATTTGGGCCATGTGATTATCCTCAAAAAGTTACGGGATTTTCAGAGACTTGGGCACAAAGTAATCCTTTTGATTGGTGATTTTACAGCCCAGATAGGCGATCCTACTGACAAAATGGCTACCCGCAAAAAACTAAGTGCAAAAGAGGTTTTAAATAACTGCAAAGTATATAAAACACAAGCCAGTCGTTTTCTAGATTTTTCAGGTCGCAATAAAGCAGAGCTCCGTTTCAACTCAAGCTGGCTTAAAAAGATGAACTTTGCGGATGTTTTAGAGCTTGCCTCACACATGACAGTGGAGCAAATGCTCAAGAGGGACATGTTTGAAAAAAGAAATTCTGAAGGAAAACCAATTTTTATTCACGAGTTTCTTTATCCCCTTCTTCAAGGGTATGACAGTGTGGCGTTGGGGGTGGATGCGGAAATTGGAGGCAATGATCAAACTTTCAATATGCTTGTGGGGCGAGATCGGA
>JAQTMP010000005.1 GCA_028714275.1 Candidatus Paceibacterota bacterium | reverse complement strand
AACGTCGCCTCACCGGTGAAGCAAAAAATGAGCCGCTTTTCGAAGCGGTGCTTGGGCTGATGAATTTTTTAAAAATAGACGAAGCAAAAGTGGATAAAGTGGATTCTGCACTATTTTCTGCCGACGAGCTTCGTTCCATCGAAACCATTTCCGTCATGAGGATTTTATATTTTCTTGGCTATTTTTCCCAGTCGGATGTGCTGGCACCATTTTTTGAGGGTTTTGAATGGAGTCAGAAAGCCCTCGCTGATTTTCTACCCCTGCGCACTCAGGCTACCGCGGCTATAAATAATGCGTTGAAGGAGAGTCAGCTGTAGGGGTGTGTTACAATACACGACATGGACTTTTTTAATTCCCATAATATATTGCACAAAACCGCAGACATTGATGGTATTCCGCTTCATCATTTTGAGAGGAGGGGATCACCGATTTTCATAAAAACATACATACGTGCCGGTGCTCGCTATGATACAAAGGAGGGTACGGCGCACTTTTTAGAGCACATGCTTGTCGCTGGTACACATAGATTTCCTACGAAAGATATCTTGGCCGAATATATTGAGGATGTGGGAGGAAGTTTTGTGTTTACAACAAACCTAGATTTCATCATGATAGACATTCAGGTCCCAGAAGCGGGAGATTTGGAGGTAGCCATGACGGTATTAAATGAGGTTATGAGTGAAACCCTTTTTAATCCTATCATGTTTGAAAGTGAACGGGGGGCGATCAATTCTGAATATATAAACAGAAAATCAACCCAAAAAACCTGGGTTTGGGATACTTTTAGGCATCTAGTTTTTCGAGGCACTGTCCTTGATAGATCTATCCTCGGTGACAACCAACCATTGACAGATATTTCTTTACAAGACCTCATCGATTTTAAAAATAAATTTTTTACGAGAGAAAACATAAGCATAATAACAACTGGCGATATAAATATAGAAACACTTACTCCCGCTATCAAAAAAGCTCTAGAACCGATTAAAAATGAAGAGATTAATACTAGAGCAGGTATAGTTAAAGATGCAGCCATAGCTATTCCAGAAAAGGAATATTTCAAGCTGGATATCTATAAGTCCAAACAAGCCAGTCTTGTCGCTGGATTTAGACTACATTCATTTACTTTACTTGATGTTGCGTGTGTAGCCATATGTGCACAATATCTTGCTGTCGGGAGAGCATCTTTTTTGGTAAAAAAATTGAGATATGAAAAGGGTCTGATCTATGATATCACTGCTTTTGGCGATGTATATAAAGACAGAGGATTATTACAAATAAAAACGGATTGCGAGGCCACTTTATTTTCAGAGGTTATAAATACAATACGAGAATGTCTCGCAAAATTTATTAAAAATGGTATTCCTTCCGACAAGCTTGCTCATATCAAAACCAAGCTCTTAAAATCTTTTAAAATCAAACTGCAAACCTCAGGTAATTTTATCGAATGGAGTGGAAATTTTGCAAAATTATCTGAGTATAAAACCATAGGGGATTATGTAGCAGTTTTAGGGTCTATATCTGAGAAAGATATTAGAAATTATATTGATCAAAATATTTCATTGGAGTGTATGTATCTCGCCGTGTGTGGAGATGAATCCTTAAAAAATTTTAAATTCCATGAGTAAAATCTTTTTTATTATTTCCGGTATGGGGGAGCTTCCCAGTCAAACAAAATATCAAAAAATTGCTGCGATGGCTGGAAAAGCAGGCTACAAGGTAGAAGGTATTGATATTAAATGGCGCACCGACATGATCATGAGTGATTTCGTCAGACAGACAGAGAAGCAAATCAAAAAAATATTGGCTAAGGAAAATAGAAGAGTGAAGGCCGGGCAAGTAAAACTCACAGTTCTCGGATTTTCTTTCGGTGCCTATATCTCAGCTATTCTTAGTCGAAAAATCAAATTTGAAAAAATATATTTTTGTTCGTTGTCACCTTATTTTAAGGAGGATTTTATCCTGTGGCCTGAAAAAGATCTCAAGAAAGTTGAAAAAGTTTTTGGACTCAGAATGTTTACTGATCTTAAGAAAAATATATTTCCTAAAAATATTCACACCGAAGCTTTCTTCTTGGTGGGAGAGAAGGAATGGGCAGTCATCCTCAAAAGTACACCCAAACATTATAAGGAATGGGGAGGTAAGAAAAAGCTTATTTTTATAAAAGGAGTAGGTCACAATATAGGACATAGAAAGTGCTTACAAGCACTTGCAAAAATTATCTAGTACCCTTTAGTGCCTTATGTTGTGTTAAATCTAAATAATTTTAATCTATGTTTAGTAAAGAACGATTATTAAAAAAATATAGGAATGTCAAAGCTAAAAATGGCATAGTAGTTGCCATTTTTTATGTTTTATTTTTTTGTATTCGTGACTCTCTAAATAGCCTTACCCTTGGATTTATTAATTCTAACAATAATTTAGCTGGTATTAAAAATATTTTATTTATCGAACCACTTAATCAAGGCTACGGTGACTTATTTTTTCAAACAGCATTATTTAAGTATCTTTCACATCATGGGTATCAGGTTTCAGTGCTGGCCAGGAGAGGTCATTCCCAATTGCTTATTAATAATCCCTATATAAGGGGAGTCTACTTCTGGAAACCGTACGACTTGTTCAAGATATTAAGATCAAAATTTCTGTTAGTAGGACTTGGCAGAAATACTTTTAGTGAAACCCTATTAATGCTTTTTTCAATAAGTTCAAAAAAGATGATTTTAGATGAGGATCTTTCTTTGTGGATAAGTACATTTGAGACTAAACCGAACACATTGGCCTGGATTATTCTAGTAAGTACAATGCTCAAAATAAGGGAGACCTCACTAGAAAATTTTATACCTGAAATATTTTTTTCCAAAATCGAAAAAGATTTTGTCGATAAAGAACAGACTTCCCTAAACATAGGAATAATATATGGAGTCACAGACAAACAGAAGAGGTTAAAAAAGATGAATAATTTAATAAAATACCTATCTAAAAACTACCCTATAATTTTATTGGGTGCCGGTGACCACTTGTCAGCCCAAGGTATAAAAGGCAAAAATTATATAAATAAACTATCTTATAGGGAAACCTTGCTAAAAATTGCAGGCTGCTCAATCATCCTTGGACCAGAAGGTAGTCTTGTGCATGTCGCATCTAGTTTAGTTAAAAAAACACTTGTTATAGACCCGCTAAATAACTTTAAAAAAAATGCTCATCCAGACTTATTTTCAAGGGTACTTGTTTTTAGTGGTGATGAGGATATACAAATGATACTAGATAGTTTCTAGAGTTTTACGGATAGATTTTTTTTCCTGATCGAAATTTAGATATTCTAGAGTATGCTCTGGCGATAACCACTCTGCGCTTTCTATGGTAAAACCACCTTCATTTTCAGAATCAGTTTTTATTTTCTCAAAAACAGTATTCTCTACTAAAAAAACCTCCACATCATGTTTCACATCACCCGCCTTATATGAATAATGTCCGAGGACATTATTCAAAGATAGACTCCTTAATCCTGATTCTTCTTTAATTTCTCTAATAACTGCATCTTTTGAATTCTCACCCCTCTCTAAACCACCTTTAATAAGACGGTAGTGAAACTCACCTTTATCCCTATCAAATCTTTTTAATAGTAAGAAAAAAATACCCACATCACTTTTTCTGTAGACCACCGCCTGGACATCTTTACTTATTTTCATATTTTATTTTTTTAAAAACCTCTTCGTACGTTTTAAACATCTTACTACTTAGAAAATGTCTCTCGATTGTTTTTCTAGCATTCCTACCCATTGAAATATTGTTATGCCGCTTCAGTTTTTTAATTATTTCAATAATAGCTTTTGGGTTTTTCGGTTTAATAAGATAACCGTTTCTATTATTTTTTATAATTTCAGGGTTTCCACCAACATCTGTTGCCACAACAGTTCTTGAACATGCCATTGCCTCTAGAAGAGAGATGGAAATTCCTTCAATTAAAGAGGATAGCAAAACAACATCCGCAGACTTATAATACTCTAAAATGCTTGGGTGAGCCACATTTCTAAACTCTATTAGGGAAAGGCTATTTTTTATTATCCCTTTCAAATTATTTTGGTATGTGTCTTCAGTACCACTTTTTCTTCCTTTTGGTGAGCATACTAGTACCAAAATATCTTTATCACTGAAGCCATCAAATGCCTTCATTAAGTAGTCTAGTCCTTTTAGATAGGTAAGCCTAGCAGGGACAATTACAATAAATTTATCAACAGGCAATTTATTTTTTTTTCTATAAAATTTCTTTGATTTGTTTAGATGGTCGATTGATTCTAATTCAATACCATTTTTTATGACCATAGGAGCTGTTTTTTTTCCAAGATAAGTCCTTAATTTTTTACTATAACCAGATGAGACAGTTATTACTAAGTCACTTTTACTCCAAATTTTCTTTAATAGCTTTCCATATTTTTCTCCGTAATGATCAACAAACACACCATGCAAGGTGAATACTAGTGGTTTATGAAGTTTCTTTGAGATGTATATTGCTAAATCAGCCAGATAAAAAGTATGGCAGTTAATTACGCTTATGTTTTGTCTTTTAACCCAATTCAATATTTCTTCATTACTTTTATTTGTACTACAAATATTTACACCGGGTTGTTTTCTGTATTTATCTGGAGTTAAAACACATGTAGTATTTTTTTTAGTAAAAAATTTAATTAATTTATCAACCATGACTTCTCTACCACCAAGATATGGGAGCGTTCTCGATACTATTAAAGGTTTAACTTTGTGCATGTTCCTTTTGAATTACTTTAATAACTTCTTGAATAAACAAGATTGACTCATCTATGAATATTTTTGCTTCCTTACTCTCAAAATCATACATCATCCAGGCTGATCTAATTGATAGGGCTTGTTTCGGTATGTGACTATAATTATTTTTACTAAAACTAGAGTTAAAGTTTTTTACGGTCCCCCTCTTGTTTTTTTCAAATATATCTCTATATACAAGTGCCCAATCACAGATTTCAATAATTTTATCGATTAGCAGTTTAAGGATCTTTTTTTTGTAATCAACCTTATTAAATTTATTCCATGATACATATTGTCGAATTAAATTAAATCGAGCGTGTATTAAATTGTAGTAAATCAGTTCCTTTCGTACTTTATTTGAATACTTCTTTCCGATTATTTTTTTAAAAAGTTCCATGTATTTAGACTTTTTACCGTATAGAACCTTTCCCCATGAATAGTGAATAAGGTAGTTAAAATCAACATATTTTTCAAAGTCAAAAACTGTGTGGGTTAGTAGTGAAATCTCAACACTGTATTTATGAGAGTATTCTTCTGATATTTTTTTAAGTTCTCTTAGAATTTTGTTGCTTATGACACCTGATCTGTCTGATTCCAATACTAGTAAGATATCAAGATCACTGTAACCTTCAACTTCTTCATTGGATACGGTGCTACCTAGCACAGAAAAGAACATAATACCTTGTCGAATAGCTTTATTCCTCAAACAACTTGCTAACAGCTCATCCGTAATTTTTTTTCTTATCTTATTCATTTTTCTTTAAAACCTGGCTTGTTAATTCCTCAAGAGTGATATTATTTAAAATAGAGATTGCATAAACATCTTCAATGATATCTGCCAGGGCTACCTTTATGTCGTATAAATCTTTTTTTGGACTTTTAATTCCCTTATAATGAAGAATTATTTCCGCAAATTCCCCAACCTCCTCAAAAAGATGTAGTATGCGGGAATCAGAATCCCACTTATTAATATAACTGTCCAATTTAACTTTAAAATCGTCTTCAATAGTTTTAATTTCCATATGTTTTGTAAAAAAACGAAACTGGAATTTTTTTAGGATTCCAGTCTCAATGTTTTAATTTCCTCCTTGGTTAAAAAATACCTTACCTCAGACCAAAATGTTTGTTCGTCTGCGGTGGAATGAGCGATGTTTTCACACACATTCTTTCCCATACTGCGGAGAGTATCCGGTTTTGCTTCCACTGGATTTGTGTGCCCCGTCACGCTATTCAGCGTTCTTATCGCACAGTTACTATCGGTAGATTCGGTGATATACACCATAATCTCACCAGAAGTCATAAATTTGAGTAAATTCTCAAAAAAAGATAGCTGCCGACACCTTGAATACAGAAATTCCACATCTATTGGTTTCAGCATTACTTTTTTTGAAAAAATGATCCTCAAACCACGACTACAAACTAACTCTATAGCTCGATCAACTAAATTGAGTTTAATACAATCTGGTTTCAAAACACCAAAAGAATATTTCATTTTTGCCTTTCCTTTTACTGCACCTAGGAAAATAGTACCTTATTACGCGATTATGTCAAGTATTTTATTACTTTGGAGATACCCTTACCTGTCGTATCAATCTCTAAGCTGCTTGGGTATGTAAAATGTTTATAAATCTTAGGTAGTTTCTTGTTCCAATCATTTTTCCTTGGCTTCCTTCTTTTTGTGACACGATAGGCTAATTTCTTTTCACTACCAACTAATTTAACAAATTTGTAATTAATTTTGTTGTTTTTACACCAAACCTCAAGCATCTTGAACATAAAAGTATAGAGTAGTACACCGTCAAGATAAATCTTATTGTACCTAGTTTTTGTAACCACAGCATCAAGCGTACCTAGTAACAGGTTTATTTTTTCCCTATTATTGTTTTTTGTATACCATTCTTTGCCTCTTTGCATTGATGAATACCAATCTAGTTGTATGTGCAAACCCTTATTTTTTGTAGCTAAATATCGAGCTATGGTTGTTTTACCAGCTCCATTTGGACCATAAAATACTGTTATTTCTCGCTTAATCATTGCTAACAATGTGTACCTTATTTTTAAGTATGTCAAACCTATTCTTTCAAGAAAAGATTCACTCAATTTGTGATACCCCACCAAAATGCTACAATTTCAACATGATCAGTCAAGAAGCTATCCAGACAATCCTCGGCATAAAGGAAAAAGTGCAGGTCACTCCGGAAGAAATGGCAGACCATATGAATGTCGTTTTCTTTCCAAACACGTCTAAAAACATAAGCAAACAGGTCATTGATTTCAGAAAAAGATTGGAGAGTACCTTGTCAGATTTGAAGGTCAATATTGTGCCGTATAGTGATGCACTTGAAAGAGTTCCTTTCGGTAAAACAATAAAACGACTTACCAGAATTGTTGGCAACAACTTACTTTTTTCAGCTAAAAAGATTTTAGGAATTTCTCACACTTCATATTTTATTGATATCAAAACAGCAAAAATTCTTTTGCAAAGAGCCGTAGTCAAGAGGGGGATAGCTATTGTAAGTTTGGGTGAAGAAAATGCGAATGATTTACCGATGCATTATATTAGAAATTTTAAGGATAATTCGGTAATAACCATTCTTGATTTTCCAAAGGACATTTCTGAAGAGACTGAGTTTGAGAAACATTTTGATACTGCGATGTCACTTTTTGCATATCATATGACCAACATTATCATCGCTGTAGATAATGAGAAGTGGATGGTTTACAACTTTAATGCATCACATCCAATATATAACATGGGCGAAAGTGATGAAATATTTAAGAAACGCATACTTCACGCCCTTGTGCCAAAAGTTGTGGCACCTATAAGTCCACATAAATTTAAAGAATTTAAAATTAAAGGTGAACGTTTTAATCCAGCGGCAGAACCTGATAAATCCATCATCGAAGATTTAGCTAAAGGTGCCCTTCTGTTTGATGAAACAAAGTTATTTCCTGATGGGAAAAAGATTGACGATTTACCTTTTCGTAATTCATTTCATAAAATCATCGGAAAACTACATCTAGATAATAGAAATGGAATGAGTTTTGGCTTCTTTGCAAAGCAGATGCCAACAATGTTATCTAATCTTGTTTCAGATGTAAATTTTCGAGAGAAAAATATGATCCCAAATGAACAAGATTTTTTTATTGATGAAAATAAAGAAATTTATATTAGTGTTAACATAAAAAATCAAAAATTCTGGCTAAAAGTGCCAGAGGTGTGGGTGATGAGCCTTCGTTCTGGGTCGAATAAAACCCATTTTGATCCCAACAAGGATCTGATAAAACTTGGCCTCTTGAAAGGAGAGATGTGGATGGAGTTTCCAATTGATTTGAAAATAAATACTGGGTATAAACCATCTTTCGATACAAAAGTTATTTTGGCCCATGCGGTAGGCAATGCCATAATTGCTTCAATCCTAAAACATTTTGACAAAAATAAGGAAACTGATTTTGCAAAAATACTTTCTGAAAAAGGTTATTCCATAAGCCATTGGCACGGGTATTTTAAAAAAGATTTGATCCCTGAAAATATAGGCATGTATGGAGAAGCAAACCCCCATGTGGCATGTTCTTCTCCCCAGTCAGCGATCTATGCTTTAGGTGGAAAATTAGAAAATTTCAATAAAATATTTAACGAAAATAAAGTCTATGCAGGAGATATCCATGTCGAACCTCATCACGGCTCCAATATATCCTTTCCATCTCTTACCAAACTGGCTGAATATTTGATACAATATCCAGAGGCGTCTAAACTCGGAAATAAATATCTAAATTACAAGTAAATGGCCTTCAATCTTGATTATTATAGCTTCTCCTTATTATTAGGCGGATTTACCGCTCTTCTCTCTGGTCTCATAGTTTTTATTCACGATCGTAAAAAATTAGAAAACCAGGCATGGTTTGCTCTTACCGTAAGTACTATGGTGTGGAGTTTTGCGTATTTTTCTATGATTACGGCAACGTCGAAAGACTTTGCTTTTTTGAGCGATAGGGTGCTTCATATTGCTGCAATATTAATTCCGCTATTTTATTTATTAGTGGTGTTGATAATGACGAACTCATACAAAACACATAAGAAAAGTTTTTTTGTCGGTTGCTTTTTTGCAGTAATTTTCATGTTGATAAATCCGACTACTTATTTTATTGCTGATGTAGCACCAAAAGTTGGTTTTAATTTTGCGCCAGTAAATGGACCTCTATACGGTTACTTTTTCGCATATTTTTGTATTCTAGTTATTTATGGTATTTATATTACTTTTAAAACAATCCGAAAAAGTCAGGATCATACAGAAAGACAAAGATTAAAGTATCTTATAATGTTTACGTTGGCGGCTTCGATTGGTGGTGGAAGTGTTTTTGCGACAACATTTACTTACACAATTCCGCCCTACGGTCTAATTCTTTTTTCTATTTACCCATTGATTAGTGGGTATGCAATCCTTAGACATCAGCTCTTTAATGTTAAGGTAATCACTACCCAACTTCTCACTTTTATTTTGTGGCTGTTTATTTTAATTCGAACACTTTTTTCAGAAGGCATACGAGAACAATTAGCCAACGGTGCATTATTTGTCATCTCTTTAATCCTTGGAGGCTTTTTAATCCGTAGTGTTTTATCTGAAGTCAAAACCCGCGAAAAAATCCAACTCCTCGCTGACGACCTCGAAAAAGCCAACGAGCGTCTCCAAGAACTAGACCAACAAAAGTCAGAGTTCGTCTCCCTCGCTTCCCACCAGCTCCGAGGACCACTAGCCGCTGTCAAAGGCTATGCCTCCCTCATCCTGGAGGGAGACTTTGGCCCCATTAGCGACCCAGTCAAGGAAGCCATTGAAAAAATGTTCAAATCCACTCAAGATCTCGTAGTCCTAGTCGGTGACTACCTCGACGTCTCCCGTATCGAGCAGGGTAGGATGAAATATGATTTCTCTCAATTTGATCTCAAGGAACTCGTAAGTACCGTAGTCGCCGAACTCCGCCCCACCATCGAGACAGCCAAGCTCTCAATTGACTTCAATGCTGACGAGCAGCCTGGCTCCACTCCAACTTCCTTCCTCATCAACGCCGACAAAGGAAAAATCAAACAAGTCATCGGCAACATTATCGACAATGCCGTCAAATACACTCCCAAAGGAAGTATCCACGTCTGGATCAAGAAAATCCTCCGTGAAGGCAAGCCAAAAATCCTCATCACCATCTCCGACACCGGCGTCGGCATCCCACCCGAAGTCCTTCCACGTCTCTTTGAAAAATTCACCCGGGCCCCTGACGCCAACAAAACCAACATCATGGGAACAGGTCTCGGTCTCTATGTCGCCAAAAAAATCATCGAAGCTCACAACGGCCGCGTTTGGGCAGAGTCAGCTGGTCGTGACAAAGGTTCGAGTTTCTTTGTGGAGTTGGAGGGGGAGTAGAAGTCTTTTGTGTTATACTTTTAACATATGGCATCGCAGTTTCCATCATCAGGCTCGCCTGACCAAGAAAAAGATCGCATTGAGGCTTTGAAGAAAAAGCTTTATTCGCCCAATCAGCCTTTACAGCAGGAAAAACATAGACACATTCTTCATCCCAACAAGGCGGTAGCTCCTGACCGTTGGCAGCAAAAGGTAGCCGGTGTCGATGGTGCTGATGGCTCGGACGGCTCGACAGAGTCTGCTTCATCTTCTGTTTCCGATCTCTTGTCCGAAGACGTGGCTCAGTCATACGCACCACTTTTTAAAAAAGTTTTTCTTTTTGCCTTGGTTTTTTTCCTCGTAGCCGCCTCTATTGCCGCTGTCGTCTTTTTCCGCGGCTCAAATGTTGTTTCTCCCAACAATATCAACATTGCTCTCCGGGGTCCGGTCTCTATTCCAGCGGGTGAGCCGCTCGCAGTGGATGTCACTGTCACCAACGGCAATCCAAGTGAATTGCTTTTGGCAGACGTGGTGGTGACCTACCCGCCCGGAGCCAGACAAGCCAAGGATCTCAGCAGTCCTTTAGTCAGTGAACGTATCCCCGTGGGGACTCTGGCTTCAGGCCAAGCCTATACTCTCTCTATCGACCCTGTCCTTTATGGCCAAGAAAACAGCCAGCAAGATATAAAAGTTTCTTTTGAGTATCGGATTCCAGGCTCGACGGCCATCTTTGTCAAAGATAAAGATTATCCTATTTTTATCGGTTCTTCACCTATTGTCGTCAATGTAAGCGGGGTCAAAGAGGTCATTGCCAATCAAGATGTCACTTTTGATGTAGATGTAAAATCCAATTCTACCCAGCTCATCAAAAACCTGATCCTCAAAGCCGAGTATCCTTTCGGTTTTCAATTTGAAAATGCTACTCCAGATCCAAGTCCGGACAATGCTACCTGGAAAATTGGGGATATGCCTGCGGGTGGAGAGACCCATATTCTTTTGAAAGGAAAACTTTCTGGCCAGGATGGAGAGCAGAGAGTATTTCGTTTTTCGGTTGGGATTGCAGATCAAACGGATCCAACCACCATCAATGGTCTGATCAGCGATCTCTCGCAGACCGTGGCTATCAAGCAGCCATTTTTGGGCGTAGACATCACGCTCGATGAAGATCCAAGCTCTGTTCACGTTGTCCAGGGCGGGGCCAGTATTCGGGGACAAATTACTTGGCAAAATAATCTTTCAGTTCCTTTAAATGATGTCACTCTCCAGCTTAAAGTTGGCGGAGATATTTTAAATCGGGACAATGTTTCGGCTGATCGAGGTTTTTTCCGTTCGATTGATAATACTTTAATCTGGGACAAGACTACGGTGGCAGAACTTGCGAGTGTGCCACCTCAGAGCGGGGGATTGCTCCAATTTACTTTGGCCACCGCAGATGTCTCAGTTAAAAATAATGCCTTTTATCGCAAGCCGACTATTACTTTGGATGCTAGTGTCCAGGGTAGTCGCTTGAGCGATACAAATGTGCCTGAAGAAATTAATTCTACGATTTCTAAAACTATCAAGGTGGTTTCGGCTCCGCGGGTGGCCGCTCGCTTAGTGCGCACGGTTGGACCTTTCATCAACACTGGGCCACTGCCCCCTCAAGCAGAGCACGAAAGTACCTACACCGTCATCTGGACAGCCAGCAATTCTTTTAATACAGTAAATGGCACGGTGGTCACGGCCACTTTGCCCAACTATGTCACTTGGCTTGGCAAAGTCGCCCCTTCAGGTGTGGACGTGACCTACAATGCCGAAAAGCATCAGATCGTGTGGAATATAGGGGATCTACCGGCGGGGACTGGCTATGCTAGTGCTGGCAAAGAGGTTGATTTTCAGGTTTCAATTTTGCCTAGTGTCAGTCAAGCTGATACTATCCCTGTAGTGCTCCAGCCAGTGCAGCTGACCGGCACAGATAGCTTTACAGGTACGACGGTGCAGTATACTGGTCAAGCTCTCGATACTCAGATATCTACGGATCCAAGCTATGTCTTTGGTCAGGAAAAGGTCACAAAATAAAATGGAAAAAAACAAAATGAATGACATGGAAAAACTAATCTCGCTTTGCAAGCGGCGTGGTTTTATTTACCAAGGCTCTGAGATCTATGGTGGCTTGGCGGGAACTTTTGACTACGGCCCACTCGGGGTGGCTTTAAAAAATAATATTCAAAACCTGTGGTGGAAACGGTTTGTTTTGGATCGTGAAGATATGTACGGAGTGGATGCGGCAATCCTGATGAATGCCAAAGTATGGGAGGCGACAGGGCATGTGGCGACCTTTGCGGATCCATTGGTGGACGACCTCAAGACTAAAAAACGTTACCGAGCCGATCATTTGCTGGAAGAAAATGGAATTGAGGCTAAAAAAATGACCATCGATCAAATGACAAAAGCCATTCAGGAAAATGGGTTGAAAAGTCCTGAAGGCAATCCGCTTTCTGAAGTTAAACAATTTAACATGATGTTTAAGACTAGAGCAGGGGCGTCCGAGGACTCTTCTTCGGTTGTCTATCTACGACCTGAAACTGCTCAGGGTATGTTTGTTAATTTTAAAAATGTGATTGATAGCTTTCATCCAAAACTGCCATTTGGTTTGGGACAAGTGGGAAAATCTTTTCGGAATGAAATTACCCCGGGTAGTTTTGTTTTCCGTTTGAGGGAGCTTGAGCAAATGGAGATCGAGTATTTTATAAGAGCAGAAAATTGGGAGCAGGAGTTTAAGAACTGGCTCCAGGCAATCAAAGACTTTTTGACGGATGACATTGGACTTCAGAAAACGCATTTGCATGAATATGAGCATAGTGATGAAGAGAGGTCTTTTTATTCTAAGAGAACGGTCGATATAGAGTTTGACTATCCTTTTGGTCAGAAGGAGTTGTATGGATTGGCATATCGCACAGACTATGATTTGACCAAACATGGCCAGTTTTCAGGCGCGGATCTTACTTATTTTGACGAAGAGACAAAACAAAGATTTGTACCTCATGTGATTGAGCCCGCGCTCGGATTGGATCGGACATGTCTAGCCGCTCTTTCCGACGCCTATACCGAAGATGTCCTTGGGGATGAGGCACGTGTCTATTTGAAATTGGCCCCAAAAGTGTCCCCATTTATTGCTTCTGTCTTTCCTTTGCTTAAAAATAAACCTGCTCTTGTCGAAAAAGCCCGTGAGATTTACGCGACTCTCCGCAAAGAGCCCGCGCTTGCCGGTCGAGTTTCTTTTGACGACAACGGCAACATCGGCAAGCGCTACCGCCGTCAGGACGAGATCGGCACGCCTTTCTGTGTGACCATTGATTTTGATACTCTTGGCGAAAAGCCTGAGCTGCTAAACACTGTCACTCTCCGCGACCGTGATACAGGTGGTCAAAAACGAGTTTCTATTGATGAGTTGGCTTCAATTTTCAAAAGTGCTTTAGTGGCATAATCTGCTACAATAGCTCCTATGAAATTTCATAAAAAAAATCTTAAAAACGGTCTGCGGGTCATCACTGTGCCGATGCAGGAGAACGAGACAGTGACCGTGATGGTGCTTGTCGGCGCGGGCTCTTTTCATGAGAGCAAAGCGACCAATGGCATCGCGCATTTTCTTGAGCACATGTGTTTCAAGGGCACTGAGCGCCGACCCTCCGCCTATCAGATTAGTTTTGATTTTGAAAAAATCGGTGCGAGCTACAATGCTTTCACCTCAAACGAATACACTGGCTACTATGCCAAAGCTCATCACAGACATTTGGCGGATGTCTTGGAGCTTGTCAGTGACATGTATCTGCATCCTCTTTTGCCCGAAAGCGAAATAGAAAAAGAGAAGGGGGTTATTATTGAAGAAATCAATCGCAAATACGATCACCCAGGCAACCTGCTCTGGAAGGAGCTGGACAAAACAGTCTATGGCGATCAGCCAGCAGGGCGAGATGTCCTCGGCCCAAAAGAAAATATAAAACATTTCAGTAAAAAAGATATTGTGGAGTATAGGAAAAAATATTATGTCGCGGCAAACACCACAGTGGTGGTAGCTGGGAAATTTTCAGAAAAATCAATCCTGCTTGATCTAGAAAAACGTTTTGAGGGGCTTTCAAAAAAATCTGCTCCCAAGAGGCCAAAAACCAAAGAAGCTCAAACGGAACCTCAAGCCGCGGTGGTCTTTAAAAAAACAGACCAGACAAATTTGGCGCTTTTGTACCGGACTTTTGACCGATATGATGAGAGGGGCTGGGCTCTCGGTTTGTGTGCCACTATTTTGGGTCGAGGAATGAGTTCCCGACTTTTTCAAAAAATTCGGGAAGAAAAAGGACTTTGTTATTCTATTGCCGCTTCGTCCACAGCCGCTACCGACCACGGCGCTTTTGTCATCAGCTCTGGGGTGGGCAACAAAAAGGTAGAAGAAGCGACCCGAGCTATTTTAGAGGAAATAGAGGTGATGAAAAAAGAGCTCGTTTCCGATAAAGAATTGCAAAAAGCCAAAGACCAGCGTGTCGGCTGGATGTACCTGGGCCTGGAGTCTTCGGACGATTTTTCAGATTTTTATGGCTTTCAGGAATTATTTAAAGACAAGATTCTTACTCCTCAGGAAAAGGAAAAGAAAATCCAGGCGGTGACTGCAGAAGAGGTGCGGGCAATGGCTCGTCAATTTCTTATTCCAAAAAATCTCACCCTTGGCATTGTTGGTCCGCACACCTCGGCTACAAAAATGCGTCTCAAAAAGCTGCTGAAAAAATCCTAAAAAAGTGCTAGACTTGTCTTAATGTCAAAAAAACCTTTCTATATCACCACCACTTTGCCATACGTCAACGCTGACGCGCACGTAGGGCACGCTCTCGAACAGATCCGAGCAGATATCGTTGCTAGGTGGAAGCGTCTGACTGGCCACGAAGTTTTTTTTAACACAGGCACCGATGAACACGGCAACAAAATTTACCAGAAAGCCATTGAAACAGGCCAGGATGTCCAAGCCTATGTCGACTATTATGCTGAACGTTTTAAAAAACTGAAGAAGGTTTTAAATCTCAGTTATGATAATTTTATTCGGACTACCGATCTGCACCATATAGCGGCGGCGCAGGCTTTTTGGAAGATTTGTCTGGACAAGGGGGATATTTACAAAAAAAACTATAAGACAAAATACTGCACCGGCTGTGAAATGGAAAAGACTGATTCCGAGCTCGATGAAAAAGGCCGTTGTCTTATTCACCCTCAGCTCGAAATCGAAATTATCGAGGAAGAAAATTATTTTTTTCGCTATTCAAAATATCAGCAGAGCTTGCTGGATCTATATCAAGCGCATCCCGATCTTGTTATTCCCCACACCCGCTTGAATGAAATAAAGTCCTTTGTTTCAAACGGTTTGCAGGATTTTAGTATTTCTCGTCTCAAAAGCAAGATGCCGTGGGGTATACCGGTGCCTGGAGACGATGAACAGGTGATGTATGTCTGGTTTGATGCCTTGGTCAACTATATAGCTGCTATTGGCTGGCCGGAAAATATGGACAAGTTTAAAAAATGGGCCATCGAGTCTGGGGGCATGGTCCAGTATTGTGGCAAGGACAATTTGCGTCCTCAAGCAGCCATGTGGCAAGCGATGCTCCTTTCTGCCAGTCTTCCTGCTTCAAAAAATATTATTATCGACGGTTTTGTGACGGGTGAAGGGGGGATCAAAATGAGCAAAAGCATGGGCAATATCGTCGATCCGATTGATGTGGTCAATGAATACGGCACGGACGCCCTACGTTATATGGTGGCCCGAGAGCTGCACTGTTTTGAAGACAGCCCTTTTAGTCTGGAACGGGTCAAAGAGGCTTACAACTCCGGCTTGGCCAACGGTCTCGGCAATCTAGTCTCTCGAGTGATGAAAATGGCTACCACGCACCTAGAAGGTTCGGTTGAAATTTTAGATGAGGTAGGGGGTAAAAATATCCCGGAAGATTTTATAAATTTTCTTGAAGGTTTTGAAATTCAACAGGCTTCGCATGTTGTTTGGAAGCACATTGCTGAATGCGATGCTTACATTCAGGAGACCCAACCCTTTAAGCTGGTTAAAGTAGACAAAGAAAAAGCGCTGGTTATTATCCGTGAGCTTGTGCAGCGCGTCTACGCTATTGCTTGCATGCTTGAGTCAATCCTCCCTGAAACTTCAGAAAAAATTAAGACTATCATACGAGAACATCGCATGCCCGAAATACCGCTGTTTGTCCGCAAGGATTAAAATCCAGCTTCTAATTTTTTTCCATGTCAAAAAATATAGAATATATAGACATTCATTCACATTTGAACTTTGCAGATTATGAAAACGATCGTGATCAGGTGATTGAACGTATGGCAGAAGAAGGTGTGGCCACCGTCACTGTGGGCACAGACCTAAAAAGTTCTCAGCATGCAGTCGCTTTGGCGGACAAGTATCCATTTTTTTATGCTTGTGTCGGGCAGCATCCAGCGGACGTGCCAGAGGGTGGTGTGGCCGAGAGTTTTGATGAAGCGGCCTATACCAAGCTTTTGGGGCATCCAAAGACTGTGGCAATGGGGGAGTGTGGCTTGGACTATTTTTATTTAAACAAGCAACTGAAAGAAGGAAAAATAAGTCAGACAGATGTAGAAAAGGAAAAAGCCAGACAACGAGCGCTTTTTCGAAAGCAAGTAGAGCTGGCCATAAAATTTGACAAACCGCTGATGCTCCATTGTCGTGAGACTTACGGAGAAATTTTAGAGATTCTTGATGGGTATTTTAAGGTCTATGGGTCACAATTGCGGGGGAATGCACACTTCTTTGCGGGTACCCTTGAAGAAGCTCAGGCATTCCTTGATCTTGGTTTTACCTTATCTTTCACTGGGGTTATTACTTTTGCTCGTCAGTATGAGGAGCTTGTTAAACATGTTCCATTAGACAGGCTTCTTTCAGAAACCGACGCTCCTTATGTCACACCAGTCCCACATAGAGGTAAGAGAAACGAACCAGCGCACGTTATTGAAGTAGTCGAAAAAATGGCTCAAATAAAGGGTATTTCTGTAGAGTCGCTAAAAAAGCAACTCATTCAAAACGCCAATACTTTATTTAGGATTAGTCTTTGACACCCAAACTCAGGCCTTATCCTCTGACGGCTTAAAATCTTGCATAAATAGAGGGGGTATGATAGTCTGTGGGCTATGTCTTTAGAAAATACGGATGTAAATAATGATCTAAATATTCTTTCTGGCGTTGACGACGTTGACACAGATAGTGATTCACGGGTCTATGAGCTCGCTTTTCACCTTGTGCCTACTCTTCCAGAAGAGAGCGTGGCTGTCGAATTTTCTAATATCAAATCTCTAATTGAAAAGGCCAAGGGGCATTTTATCTCAGAAGATTTTCCTAAAATGAGAGTTTTGGCCTATTCAATCTCCAAAAAAATCAAAGCAGCCAATCACACTTTTGACCGAGCCTATTTTGGTTGGATAAAGTTCGAAGCTAGTCCTGAAGTTGTAGAAATACTCAAAAAGCAGCTTGATTTGAGTGATGTAGTTCTCCGATACCTCACCATCAAGACAGTAAAGGAAAACACTCTGTATACACAGCGTACTTATAAAGGTCCTGTTACCAAAAAACCAGACGATGCTTCTTCCGAAGTGGCCAACGAAGCGGTTTCACCTGACAAAGCGGTTCCATCTATGTCCGAAGCTGAAATCGATAAAACCATCGATAGTCTAGTTATCAACTAATTCAAAATTATCAACTAAACACCCAATCATGTATCTCAACAAAGCATTAGTGATAGGCAATTTGACCCGGGATCCAGAGCTCAAGGCCCTCCCTTCCGGATTCAATGTGACTTCTTTTGCGGTAGCCACCAACCGTGTCTGGAAAGACAAAAATGGGGCAAAGCAGGAAAGTGTGGATTACCATAATATTGTTGTTTTTGGCCGTCAGGCTGAGACGGCGGCCCAGTATCTTCGCAAAGGGGCCTCAGTCTTGGTAGAGGGCCGTATGCAGACCCGTTCATGGGATGATAAAGACGGCAAGAAAAATTATCGCACGGAGATTGTAGCTGACCGCGTCCAGTTTGGTCCGCGCTCAGGCGGTGTCTCAGCTTCAGGAGGGGCTACGGGCAGTGGTCCTGCCAGTGCAGCCTCCCCAATAAAGGGAAGTGATAAAACATCGGCTTCAGTTGACGAAAAAGATAATCTGGATACTATTGATTACCCAGAGGAAGAAATCAATCCTGACGACATTCCTTTTTAATTACACATAACAATCCTTATTAACAACCGCCATGCAAAATACAAAACAGTGTTTCTTTTCTCAAAACAATATTGAACATATCGATTATAAAGATGTCGATATTCTTAAGAAGTTTTTAAATCCTCACGCTCGCATGCTTTCACGCAAGCGTTCAGGAGTCACAGCAAAAAACCAGCGCAAGCTCGCTACAGCCGTCAAACGCGCTCGTTTCATGGCGCTGCTTCCTTTTGTAGCTCGGTAGTTAATTTAACAAAAAGACCACAAACACTTTCGGGAGCACGGATAAATCCTTGCTAGGATTTTCCTCGTGCTCGCTCCGACGAGCCTCGCAAGTCTCCCTCAAGTGTTTGTGGTCTTTTTGTTGTATCAAATTAACTACCGAGCTACAAAATAAAGAAGTATTATGAAACTCGTTCAGAGTATTCTCCAGTCTCAGTGTTGACTCGGACGATGTCACCTTCTTTGACAAACATAGGGGTGGTGAGAGTGGCGCCAGTTTCGAGAGTGATGAGCTTGTTGCCGCCTTTAGCCGTATCTCCTCGGACAGCGTCAGCTGCCTCGGTCACTTTGAGATCAACTTTGACTGGGAGCTTTACTCCAAAAATCTTTTCATCAAAAATCATAGCCTCGACGACGGAGTTTGTTTTAATAAATTTCATGGCTGTCCCAAGCATAGCCTCATCAAGTTTAAAACGATTGGCCGGATTGGTCTCATCACAAAACCAAAACTCACCTTTGTTTGCATACAGGTATTTTACCTTTTTGGTATCGATCTCAGCTTCTTCGGCCTTATCCGAAACATGGAAGGAATGTTCAACAATGCGGCCGTTGAGGAGATTGCGAAGCTTCACGGCGTTGACGGGCTTGCGCTGCTGTTTGCGGAAAACATGAGAGGCGAGCACCTCATAAGGCTCGTTCTCAAAGATAATAAACTTTCTAAGGGTTATTTCATTATATTCAAGCATAGAGCCACACTATATCCTAAGAGGGGATTAAAGTCCATCCTAAACCTCCTTCAATTTTTTGCGGATTTCTTTGAGGATTTCGTCAGATATTTTTTTATTTTCTTTGAGGAATTGTCGGGTAGAATCATAGCCGCGTCCGATTTTGTTCTCCCCATACGAGTAGGAGGTACCTGATTTTTTAATCAAGCCCATTTTTTCTCCCAGAGCGATGATTTCTCCCTCTTTAGAGATGCCTTCATTGTACATAAGATCAAATTCAGTCTGCCGGAAAGGAGCGGCCACTTTATTTTTGACCACTTTGACCCGGCAGCGTCCCCCCATGACCTCTTCACCTTTTTTGATCTGAGCTATACGGCGGATATCAAGGCGGACCGAGGTATAAAATTTGAGAGCTTTGCCTCCAGGAGTAGTTTCAGGGTTACCAAACATCACTCCGATCTGCATACGGATTTGGTTTATAAAAATAACAATAGTTTTTGAGCGAGCCACAATAGCCGTGAGCTTTCGAAGGGCCTGAGACATCAGACGAGCCTGCTTTCCTACATGGTGAGCCCCCATATCGCCCTCGATCTCGTCTTTTGGAGTAAGGGCGGCGACTGAGTCGATGACAATCACATCGAGCTTGCCCGAACGGACAAGACTCTCAACAATCTCAAGGGATTGCTCACCTGTATCTGGCTGAGAAATAAGCAATTCGTCAATTTTGACACCAAGTCGTTTGGCATATTCAGGGTCCATGGTATGTTCGGCATCAATAAATGCACAGATCCCGCCGCGTTTTTGGGCTTCGGCGATGACGTGGAGAGTCAGGGTAGTTTTACCAGATGATTCAGGCCCAAAAATTTCGACGATGCGTCCGCGGGGGAGACCTCCTACGCCCAGAGCGGCATCGAGGCCGATAGATCCGGTAGGAATGGCATCTATATCTACCCTGGTTTTTTCGCCTAGCTTCATAATAGAGTCGTCGCCAAATTTTGTTTTAATCTGGGCAATAGCGTCATCAATTGAACCCATATTCTTTTTGGATTTTGAGGTGTCCTCAGCTCCTTCTTCAAGGATTTCGTTTTCTTGTTCTACAGGGGCAGCTTTCTCTGACTTTTCTGCCTTTTCTTTTTTTTGTTTTTTTGCCATTTTTTTAAATTTGTTTTGTCGAATATTTTACTGAACTTTGTAGGATACTTCGATATTTTTTGTAATTAAACTGCCAAAGCGGTCTTTGGCCTTTAGGTTGATTATAGTATAGCCGGGGTAGATGGGCAATTTCTCTGAAAAATTTCCCTGCTCATCTATATAGATAGGCCTGTCGTTCATGCTAATAAAGGAAGTATTTTTCGCCACCCCCTTTATTTCGACTAAATTTTGGGTCAGTGTCGAGCCGTTTTTAGGGCTAGTGATCTGGATAATGGGACCAGAAATCAATTTGTGAGCCTGAAAAAGGCTATACCCCACAATACCTAAGAAAAAGATGCTTATGATAGCAATGCGCGCGATTGATTTTCCGGTATCTTGAGCCATAGTGTATCAGATAGATTTAAAGTCACTATCAATAAAGGCTAAATAATTTATTCGACCATACTTTCTTCACTTTTTCTATTTTCCGCTGTCTCAGACATCTCTGTTTCAGCCCCGCCATCATAATTGATCACCTCGCGAGGCTTGGCTCCATCCGCTGGCCCAATAACCCCTCTTTCCTCAAGCATATCCATCAAACGAGCAGCTCGAGCATAACCCACCCTTAATTTACGCTGAATGTAGGATGTAGAAGCCTTCCCAGCTTCCAAGACGGTGACCTTAGCGTCTTCGTAGAGATCATCGTCGTCGCTAAAGCCCACATCGTCATCAAAACCATTCATCCCAGAAGAGCTTAAGGCTCCACTGTTCTGATCAAAGATTGGGTCATGGACAGCGCTTCCGCCGTTGCTTTCAGGCGAAAGATTGATTTGAGAAGCTAGGGACTGGTTGTTGTTTATAAGGTATTTTACGACATTTTTAACTTCTGTTTCTGTAATATAGGCTGACTGGAGGCGCTGAGGAGTAGACATTTCGCTGCCTTGGTAAAGCATATCTCCGGCTCCGAGGAGCTCCTCAGCTCCACGTGCATCCAAAATGGTCCGTGAATCTATTTGCGAAGCCACCTGTAGAGCAATGCGTGATGGCACGTTGGCCTTGATGAGACCGGTGATGACGTTTACTGAGGGTCTTTGAGTAGAGAGCATCAAGTGAATACCAACAGCTCGGCTCATCTGGGCCAGGCGGACAATAGCGGCCTCGAGCTCTCTAGGATAGGCCTGCATGATATCGGCCAATTCATCAATGACAATAATAATGTATGGCATTGTTTCGGTCGCTTCTTCCGCCGTGTCTTCTGACTCTCGGCTTTTTCCTTTAGCGTCCTCAAGCTTTTTCAAGGCTGGCGCTAGGATATTCTTGTGGTATGAATCAATATCCCGCACAGAATTTTTTTCCAAAATATCATAGCGTCTATCCATCTCTTTGGCAGCCCATTTGAGAGCCAGGATAGCTTTTTTGGCATCAGTGATAACGGGGGTGAGAAGGTGAGGAATCTTATTGTATAAAGTAAGCTCGACACGCTTTGGGTCAATCATGATGAATTTTAGATTGTAGGGTGAGTTGCGGTATAGAAGGGAAGTGATGATGGCGTGAATGGTGACTGATTTTCCAGATCCGGTGGCTCCAGCAATGAGAATGTGGGGAGATTTTGCTAAGTTGGTGAAGTATGATTTCCCGGAAATTCCCTTGCCTAGTGATATAAGGAGTGGTTTTTCTGATTCTTGAAATTCTGGCTGAGAAAGGAGGGTGCCGAGGCCAACAGTGGTTTTAATGTTGTTGGGTATTTCAATGCCCACTAGTGACTTGCCAGGAATTGGGGCCTCTATGCGGATTGGATGAGCAGCTAGGGCGAGAGCAAGGTTGTTTTGAAGGCCGAGGATACGGGAAAGCTTGACCCCTTCTGCCGGTTTGAGAGCATAGCGGGTAACTGACGGACCAATAGATATTTCATCCATTTCTACATCAATGCCAAAATTTTGGAGGGTCCTTTTAATGATATTCGCATTAGCTTTAATATCGCCGACTCCTGGTTTGCCACGATCATTTTCAAGAAGAGAAAGAGGGGGTGGGGTAAAAGGGGTCAAAGGCAGGACCTCAGAAGCTTTCTTTTTTCCAAAGAGGCGCTCTTTCATACCCAGACTGTCCTCTTCTGAAGGGTCGTTTTTTATGCCACCTTTAGACTCCATCTCATCAGTTTTGGCTGGTTTTGCTGTGATCGTCTCTTTTATTTTTTCTTCAGGAGGTTTCTCCTCGTACAAATCCTTATCCCCAATGCCCTTGATGACCATTTCTTTGTCTTCTACATCGTCGGAGTCTTTTTCTTTCCTGAAGAGATTCCAGAAGAGGATATGATCTCGCTTGAGACGAGTATCAAAAATAATTAAAAGCGAAATGATCACAAAAGCCAATAAGAAAATAACACTGGCATAGAGTCCAAAAAACTTTAACATAGGGTTGGCCACGGTGTCTCCGAGGATGCCCCCGTTGGCCTCCCTGACTATAGAGAGAAGTCCAAGACCAGAGAAAAAAAACACAAAAGATCCAAGGGCCTTTGAGATAGGGAAGCGGCGTGAATGATCAATGATGAAAGAGATAGCTAAAAGAAAAAGGAGTAGGGGGACAAGATAATAACCAATTCCAAAAAGATAGTGTAAAAAGTTGTAGACCCAGTCACCGACAGGTCCACCTTTTCCACCAGCTCCCATGAGCAGAAAAATTGAAGCTACAAAAAAGAGAATAGCCAGGACACTATGGAGAGTGTCTTCCTGTAAATCTTTAAAAGGGGAGAGAGAATTTTTTGGTTCTTGATCTTGCTTGCTTCGCTTGTTTTTTCGGCTTTCTTTTTTCGACATGATGCAGCTATTGTAGCATGCACGGAGGTGCTTAAACAAAGGCTTAAAATAAAAACAAAATAGAAAAGAGGTGTCATTGCGGTGTCCTTATTGCATTTATAACTGTCTTATATATAATGGACCCATTCGTCTCAAAGACATCTAAAGACAATTTTTTTAAAAACTATTTTATAAAAGACAATGAACGAAAACGACAAAAAGGAC